>PEAL01000078.1 GCA_002753725.1 Deltaproteobacteria bacterium | reverse complement strand
GCCTGCCCTTGAACAATAATCGAAAACGAACCTATGTCCAAGGCTGAATGATTTGTATTCGTTCATAGGTTTGATTTCGGTTTTTGTTTGAGGGCAGGCACAGGGGCCTGCCCCTACACGTCCTCGGACATAGGTTTGTTATTGGTATTTGTTCAAATCAAAAGTCCGACTTTTTGGGAATGCGCCCTTTGGGACTCCACTATTCATCGAATGAAGGATCGTGTCTCCGAAATTAAAATGGGGAACTTATTTTTCGAGTATTCCTTATTCATCTCTTTCAGCGTAATCCTGGTTCAAAAAAATAAGATTAACTTTTTATCAAACAGGAGGTTTATCAATATGAATTCTTCGTTGATCACACGGCGTAATTTTTTAAGATTATCAGCCCTGTCAACAGCATCTTTTGTTGCAGGTTGTGCAGTTAATCCTATAACCGGAAAAATGCAGTTGATGCTTGTTTCAGAAGATCAAGAAATTCAGATTGATCGACAACACTCACCCCATCAATTTTCCGCAGATTATGGATTTGTTCAAGATACACACATTGAAAAGTATATCAGCCAGGTTGGGAAAAGTCTTGCAGCCAATACGCACAGAAAAAATATGCCATATGCTTTTCATTGTGTGAATGCGACATATGTTAATGCCTATGCGTTTCCAGGAGGAAGTATTGCCGCAACACGCGGCATATTGCTGCGTCTTGAAAATGAGGCTGAATTGGCTGCCCTATTGGGACATGAATTAGGGCATGTGAATGCCCGTCATACTGCCCGGCAACAGACATCCCGTCAGATTACTTCTGTCGTTGTGAGCGGCGCAGCAGCAGTGATACAGGCAAACAACGCTCAATATGGGGGGTTGGCGTCTGGTCTGGGCGCTTTTGGATCGGGTTTATTGCTTTCTAAATACAGTCGCGATAATGAACGGGAAGCCGATGCGCTTGGAATGGATTACATGGTAAAAACGAACTATTCGCCCAATGGTTTTATCGGGTTGATGGATATGCTCAAACAATTATCCAGTCATAAGCCAGGGTTGATAGAAGTCATGTTTTCAAGTCATCCCATGAGTGAGGAACGATATGCTTCTGCTCAGGATCGTTTGAACAGTAAATATGCAGATAAAAAAACATTTTCCCTTTATCGAGAACGATATATGGATAGCACCGCAAGCCTTCGCAAGATTCAAACAGCCATTCAGGATATCCAGAATGCTGAAATAGATATTGCAAAAAATAGCTTTTCAGAGGCTGAAATAAACCTGAAAAAAGCTTTACAGAAAGCCCCCTCAGATTATGTTGCATTGATGCTCATGTCAAAGTGCCAACTGGCTCAAAAAAAATATGATCCTGCCAGGCGGTATGCAGAACAAGCAAAAAATGTTTATCCGAACGAAGCTCAATCCGCCCATATTCTTGGTATGATCAATATCGGCTTAAAACGTTACGAGCATGCCTTAAATGATTTTAAACGATATGAAACACTGCTGCCAGGAAATCCAAACACTGTTTTTTATAAAGGATACACACTTGAGTATACCGGTCAAAAAGATTTAGCTGCCAATGCATATATCAGTTTTTTAAAACAAGTAAAACAAGGTGAACAGGCAAAGCATGCCTATGATCGATTAACACAATGGGGATATATTAAAAAATAAACGCTCATAGGCAGTATCCCACCCGGGAGCGCATTCCTAAAAAGTCGGAGGTTACCTGTTAAAACGTATAGCCAACAGCAAAATGCAGTCGGCCTCGGTCTTCATTTTCAAGGGTGCTATTTTTAATCCCATACATCAGGCCCAGGGGGCCAATTGGCGTATGGTATCGTATGCCAAAACCAGTGCTTGAACGTGTTCTTTTCATGCGGATGGGTTCAGTGATATCATGCAAACTTCCGATGTCAAAAAAAGCCAATCCCTCGAAGTGAAATCCCAGTTCAAAGCGGGCTTCCATACTTCCAATGAGCGATGTTTTTCCGCCGGTGGGGGCCAGGGTATCATCAAATAAAAACATGTTTTCTTTATATCCACGAATGTCAGACGATCCTCCCAGGTAAAACAGTTGGTCATCGGGAATTTTTCCATAAGAGCCATATTCGTGAATGGTTTGATACTTGCCGGTACAGGCTATCGTCAACCATTTGTTTACTGCGAGATAAGTCCTCAGTTCCAAATGATATTTAATAAAATCATCTAAAGAATTTGCAATGCCTTTTGAAATATCCATTGTATACGAGGCATATATCCCCTTTTTGGGAAAAATAAACGAATTTCTGGTGTCGTATAAAACAGAAGGACTGGCAACAAGGATACTTCTGGGTTTGAGTTCATCATCTGTGAGCGCGGATGCTTCATCTTCAGGCAAAAGACCACGCAAAAATTGACGTCTGCGTTCATATCGGAAATTCATATCCATGCGGATGGATTTCGACCATTTGCGATTTAAATTCAGTGACCATCCATATACTTGTGTGCCATAGCTTTTATTAAATTCTTTTAAACGTTCAATATAATACCCAAAATTTGTATCAATTTTTTCACCAAACAAATTGGGGTCATGGATATTGAATTCTCCATGATATCCGACCTCACTGTGTTCAAAACGCAACCAGGCACTTTTATTTTTACCTAACAGATTTCTGTCACCCCATTTAACCGTTCCAAAACCACCTTTTTCGGTTTTGTAACCCGCGCCCAGTTCTAAAAAAAGGGGTTTTTTTTCATACACTTCAACAAAAAGGTGGATGGTTTCTTTTTTTTCTTTTAACCCCAGGGGGGTGAGCTTGACAGTGTTGAATATTTTCATATCTCTCAAGTTCTGTTGTGCCTTTAATGTTTTTGACAGGGAAAAATCATCGCCTGTTTTTGCTGCCAGAGCCTCTTTCAGTACACTTCTACGGGTTTTAAAATTACCATGAAAAAACAAGTGCCCAATACGAACCTTTTTTCTTTTATGAATGTGAAAGGTAATGTCAGCCTGTTTTGCATCTTTTGATACGTGAATTTTTTTCTTAACCTGAACATAGGGAAACCCCAGGTCAGAGACATGAGCTTCAATCATTTGCCGATCAAATTCAATATCATCCGTATTCAGCGGTTGATTGATCATGGTTTGCCATTGAGATTTTTGGTGTGGGCCCATAACATCCAGATCGCCGGAAAAAGATATGGATCGAACCATGGTTTGTGAACCTTCATGAATATCGATATAGATGTGCCCTCGTGTTTTATCTTCATTCCAGCGGATGGTTTGACGAACATTGACAGACAAAAATCCATGATGATGATACAGCGACTGTATGGCTGGAATGTCTTCGTTCAAAATTTCAGGTTCATAGGGGACAGTAAACATTTTTCCTGGAAATCGGGTTTCCATCTGTTTTTTTATCTTTTTAGTGGACAAATGATTATTGCCAGATAATTGGATTTTATCGATAATGGAGCGTTGACCTTCATCGATGATAAACCAGATATTTTGAATATACTGATTTTGATGAATGGTCATCCAGTCAGAAACACGAACGTTTGCATTTTGAAAACCGGCCTGCCGGTATTGTTTGGTAATCGCCCGGATACTTCTTCGTATTGCACTTGAATTTCGATTGCCTTTGGAAAAAAAGGTCAGGTCTTTCCGAAGGGATCGGCTTGAAAAAAATCGGTTCCCATGAAAGTGAATTTTATATTGAGCACCTTCATCGATGATCAATCGAACATCAACAGAGTTCTCTTTGCGGTGAAGTTCCGAACGAATATCAACATCGGAAAAACCATTTTCCCGATACCACCCGAGCAAATATTGAACATCTTGTTGAAATGTTTTTTCTTTAAAACATCCTGCATTTCCAGGTAGAAAAGAGACTTTGTAGGATGATGTCTTGCCTTTGAGCCGCAAACCACTGGAAAACTGGTTTCCTGTAATATCAAAATCATTCAGGCGATCACACTGGCCCGGTTGAATGGAAACGCTAACAATGAAATAACCATCTTTCGGATTTTTTTGGGCAGAAACAGTGACCTTTGGATGAAGAAAGCCCTCCCTTTGGAACAAATTTCGAATTCTTGCTTCTTGTTTTTCCGCTTGCCCAGAATACCAAATATGGCCAGAATTGACGGTCATCACATTAAGAACATCACGTTCAAATAGTGGAAACGCACCGCTAACATGAATATCTTTGATCACATCACAGGCCGTCATTTGAAAGACAAGCAGGACACCATCCGATTGGTCAATTTTATCAACCGTAATATCTCGAAATGTTTTTGTTTGTTGTAAGGCATCCAGGCTTGCGTTGAGTTTGTTTTCCGAAAAAGGTTCCCCGTGTTTCAACTGAATATGTTCCTGCGCACGGATAAGAATGGGTGCAGGATCCACCGGCGCATTTCTGAGAATAATTTTAACCTCTGAAACCATTCTTTCATCTGCGCTGACATTCACTTGTAACAGGAAAAAAAGAATGGCAGCAAATATAAACCGTCGAATTTTCATAGCGTTAGTATTACCCTATCAACACTTTTTCAACCTGAGAAATCATTTTTGAGACTTTACTGATGGCACTTGCAACCTTACTCAGATCGTCAAGGGCAGATTCTATTTCAGTTTGAGCCTTTTTTATCTCAGTGGTTGCAGACGTATATTCCTCTGTCGCATTATCAATGGCAGCATCAAGGATTTTTTGTCTTTGCTCATTAATCTGATCCATTTGAGAGCGTATCTTCTTAAATTCATTTTGATCGTTGGTTTTGTTTCTCAAGACTTTAAGATTTTCATAAATTTTGTCTAATTGTTCAATCATTGACATGTATAAATCTCCTTTTTTTTAGTTATTTATTATTTTTATTGATTCGGCTAAATCTTTAATTTTAATGGTTAAAGACTTTATATTCGTTAAATCAGAAAGTTTTTTGTCTTCCATATATTGGGCAAGGGTATTGTTCGCATCAATGAGCTCTCTCAATGATGTCTCAACGTTTTTAGCGACATTCTCTATCCTGGCCCTATTTTCCATCAGTAACCGATACCCTTTGACAGCTGCTTTTCGTTTTTGAAAATTTTTCATAAATCTTAACCCTGAGATAGAATTTTCTAGAATATCGATGGTATTTTTATAATCACGAATAAAGCCGTTGCCTTTTGTTGAGAAATCATTCATCAGAAGGTAGCATATTTTGTTGACTTCATCTTTATACAAACGAACAACTGTTTTCATATAGTTTGCTTTTTTATAATGATAATAAAACAACATGATTTTTTGAAAGATTCCCCCTAAACCTTGAATGGATCGATCAATTGACCCAAAAATCTGGGGGGAAAATTTAGAGACAAAAAAGGGTTTATTGGTCAATTCCGTGTATTTATTACCCAGTTGAGTAAAATCAAACTGGGACGCTGTGGTATTGAATCGGGATACACTGGAAAACAGTTCATCGCTGGCGATTTTTATTTTTTCTGATTGATCGTCCTGAGCAAGTAACACGAGGAGTTTTCCATAATTGGAAAGTGTATCTGAAGCTGCAACACGGACAGCGATGTCTTCACTGTCAAGGCCACTGTCAAGATTTTCAGGTTCTACAGCGCCACTCAAAACGAGACTGACCATATTCATATTGATGGTATCATTGCGAAGTATTGGAAGCTCTTTTGAAATAATAGCGCCCAGGTTTTCTGATGCTTTTCCAAAAGAAAGAACCGCTTGTTTCTGGTGTGAGGTTATGGCACACCCATAAGCGGTCATACAAACGACAATGAGGATAAATGTTTTTCTGATCACTTGAACGTTCTCCTTTGATTTTTGAATATTCTTTGAACCAGGATTACACTGATTGTGTTGCGAGTCTCTCAAGATATCCTGATCGTCCGAACAATAGACTTGTCCCTTATCACATTTTTGGCAAACATAAAATGTTTCACCGCAACATCTACATATTTTTTTTTTACAACGTATACTTGTAAAAAATGTGGCTGACAAAAATCAAAATCCCTTTCAAAATGACTATTTTCAGTTTATTCTTTCACCTCAATCTCGTTAAAGGAGGCCTAATTATATACACTATTATGGAACGAATATTTCAGAAAATTAGTCGATATTTTTATGTAATCCTGGTTCAAACAGAATGAGCAAATTTTTTTCGGAAATAATCTTTCTTTATTGATTGATATTCGGAAATATTTTTTTGAATAATTGAATTGAATGTCTATGAGAATTTTTTATGCAAACCGTATACACCTGCTTACATCCCTTGACATAGAATCAAAGATACAATATTATTGACTACAATATTGTTAAAATAAGTTACGGCGTAATTATGACCATGAAAAAAGATGGAGCGTTCAGTCAATTATTTACCTATTAAATTAAAGGAACCATTAAAAAATTGATACAGTTAACCAAACTATTATCATTGCTATGCCTGATAGTTTTTAATTGTCACATCACAGTCCCCCCTGCTCTATCAAAAGAATACATTTTTAGCAGTTCTGAATCGAAGGAGTTCACAATAGCATTTATGGTTTTGAGTGAAGCTTACCATGATATCGGCATAGATATCAAAAGAGAAACGTTTACTTCAGCACGTGCGCTTATTGAATCTAACAATGGAAGAACGGATGGGGAAATAGGAAGGGTCAAAGGTATTGATCGGGCATTTAAAAATCTTTTGAGAGTTCCTGTTCCTGTCTTGACGGTTCAATTTGTTGCTTTTTCAAAAGATAATACAATTCAAATCAAAGGATGGGATTGGCTCTTACCCTACGAAATTGCATATATCCGAGGGGTTAAATGTGTTGAAAAAAATTTGCCGGTAGGTACAAGGGTTAATTTGCTGACAAGACAAGACCATCTTTTTATGTTTTTGGAAAAAAACAGGGCAGATATAGCCATCACCACACTGATAAGCAGTTATTGGGTTTTAAAGAAAAAAAATATTCGATCCATTCACGTTGTTGGAGAATTAAAAAAAGTTCCTTTGTATCACTATCTTCATAAGAAAAATAAGTCTATTTTTCCCCAAATAAGAGCATCTCTCGAAAAAATGGAAAAAATGGGACGGATTGAGCAAATAAGAAATAATTTTTTTATGACAGATTAAAATCAATAAAAGCGTTAATTGGAATATGAAAAAAAAACCTTATAAAAATAAAAAAGGAGGATATCTTTTCATGACGAAAACGCTTAAAATCCGTATAAAAGACTCTATTGCTACGCAACTGCTAAAAGTCGTTTTTTCGTTTTACTTAATCGTTACGATTACATTAACAATAACGCATATGTCGGCTGAATTCTTCAATACCAAAAAAAGTGTGGAGCATGAAATGGAAACGATTGAACAAACATTTGCTCCAGGACTGGCTAAAGCATTGTGGGATCTGAATATAGAGCAACTTCAACCCATATTTTTGGGTATGGTTGAATTTCCGACAATTTTGGGAGTAAAATTGGAAAATGCATCAGGCAAAGAAATCGGTGCTTCAGGAATTATTACTGGTGAAAACAATCAAATCGTTGATGTAAAATCTGATGAGGAAAGGTGTATAATAGAGACATATAAAGGGCTTTTTCATTATTCATTCCCAATTATTCATCAGCATCGGGATAGAACAATTGAATTAGGAAAAGCCACCATTTATTCCAGTATGAGCGTTGTTTTTGATAAAGTCAAACTGGGCTTTTTATTTATTGTCGTGAATGCCATCATTAAGACTGTTGTATTATGGGTACTTTTTTTATGGATTTTTCGGAACTTGTTAGGGAAACCTTTGGAAAGTCTGACGGATTCAACAGAAAGTATCGATTTGGAAAAATTGGATGATTTTCAGGTACAAGTAAATACAAAAGAAAAAAATGAATTAAAACGATTGGAAGAAGCATTTAACAATATGCTGAAAAAATTAAAAATCTCAAGAGACAAATATACAAAACTGAACCAGACATTGGAAATAAAAGTAAAAGACAGAACAGAGGCATTATTAAAGGCTAAAAATGAGGCTGAAATTGCCAATAAGGCGAAAAGTACATTTTTAGCCTCTATGAGTCATGAAATCAGAACCCCCATGAATGCGATACTGGGGATGACAGAATTGTCACTAATGAGAAACCTTGATAAAGATGTCAGGCAAAATCTATTGATTGTAATGAATTCTGGCAATCATTTACTGGATATTATTAATGATATTCTTGATTTATCAAAAATTGAGGCCGGCAAGATTGAACTTGAAATCATCGATTTTGATATAATTGAATTAATTCAATCAACACTGAGCCTGTTAGGTGCTCAAGCAAATAACAAAAATCTTTACATGCGGTTTAAAAAAAATGAATCAATACAAAAATTTGTGAAAGGAGACTCGGTTCGATTCAAACAGATCCTGTTGAACCTGATCGGTAATGCAATCAAATTTACCCATAAAGGGGGCATATCCGTAAAAATATTTGGAGAATCTCAACTCAACCAGGAAATTAAATATACCCTATCGGTCAGTGATACAGGTATCGGAATTCCTGAAAATAGACTTCAATCAATATTTGAAAGCTTTGATCAGGTAAGTACATCAACGACTCGAAAATATGGAGGAACCGGTTTAGGATTATCCATTTCCAAACGTCTGGTACAATTAATGGGTGGCAGTCTTTCTGTTGAGAGTCAAACCAACAAAGGCAGTACCTTTTATGTGAACGTTAAATTTAAGCCAGGCAGTAAAATAATAGTTGAAAATAAAGGCCCGGCAATTACAACAGCAGAAAGCACAGCATTAACTGACGCCGGTCAGTACATTTTAGTTATTGATGATGTCTCCACAAATTTAAAAGTTGCTGAAAAAATTTTAATTGAGCTTGGGTATTCAACATTTGTCGCAAGCAATGCCAACGAAGCATTTCAAATGATGACAAACATTCCATTTGATCTTGTTTTTATGGATATTGAAATGCCGGAAATGAATGGTTTTGAGGCCACAACTTTAATTCGAAAAGGCAAGATTGACAATGTTAAAGTCGATATTCCGATCATTGCCATGACAGCTCATGCTTTAACTTCCTGCAAAAAAAGGTGTATTGACGCAGGAATGAATGGATTTATTGCAAAACCTATCAATTTGATTGAGTTTAAATCGATTATCACTGAAGTTCTGGGACGTCCCTGATGATGTATTAAATCAATTCAGCCGTTTTTATGCCTCGGTAAGCTTTTGCCTGACACCAATTCTGCTAAGATCTTACGCTTTCCTCCGAAAAAATGCAGAGCAAAGGTCGAAAGTCTAAGAAGGAAACACGCAACCATCCTTATTTTTACAAACATGCACTGCAAAATATCCCATCAACAGAAAAAACACAAAAACCAGGTAAATGCTCGGTGTTATTTTTTCTGATCTAACCGCTGAGACAAAACATCCTTTTGAAATATCAGTCGCTGTATCAAATCCCTGCATCGGGGCAGGCGGGGATGAGGACCCATCAGATAATGCCCATTGGTCTGTTGAATCTGTGATTTGCGTTCTTTTTAAACGAACCTGAGCATTGACTGGAAATCTGAGCCACACGTTTGATTGCTTTGCACAGACCCAATAGCCATTGTATGCGTGAATGATATATTTGGAATAATAAGAACTTTCCTTACTGCTTTCATAGTATGCGCCCTTTTCCCATCGCCAAAGCTGCGATTCAAGAAAAGGATTGTCCTGGCCCCATTCTCCAATGGTTTTTAATTCTGATTCTTGAACGATTTGACCATTTTCATTAATCATTTCACCAGCACTGTTGTATGCGACAACCACGAGAAGATCCCAGTAATAATCTTTGATATTAGGGCTGCCAATCATGTTCCAGCCATTTTTATGATCCGGGCTATATATAAGAGGGACATCAATGGCTTCTGCTGTGCTGACTCGAACACCGTGAATGGAAAATGGCATGGCATTGCGGGATAAGACCCAAAAGGCCTTTCCAGGTGTGATTTCCATAGTGGTGTTATAGTGGGCATATTGATTCAGAATGGGATCAAATCTGCCAATTTTCATATAGCGGGTATCATAACCCTTTTTTATGGTATTTTTTAAAGCTTCTGGAGCAGAAGGATTTTCCAGCCACAAAGGAAGACAAATCATTTGATAATCAACCTGATCCAGGCCTGGATTGATGGTGATATGGTTATCTGTTTCCGGAAGTCCAATGGTGAACCGATTGATTTTCGAACGAACAAGGGTTTCACTGCCAGCATCCATATATCCAACATCCCAGACATATTGCATGCCTGAGATAAGATTGTATTGAGTGTATTGCGTGAGATAATGAGCGTCTGACTGAACACAATTATCTAAAAATATACCCTTGCAGTCAGCGGGACGATCTGCTCGATGAATGCGCCATTCGGTCAATTGATGGGCATCATTTTCAGGGTCAATAAAGGGCATGAGTTCAAAGTGGACCGCATAGGCCGTATCCAATATCTCAAAATTTGAAGGGTAGCTGATCTCAGGTGCTTTGGGCGCTTGATTCTTTTGGAAAATCACTTGAAATGTCTTATTTTGAGACAGTGTCAGGGACATCATGGTCTCTGATAACACGGCATTGGTTTCAGTATCTAACCATTTCATAAATTCATAATGACGAACAGGAGAAGCATTGATCTGAATTGTTTCAGAAGTATCAAACTGTCGGGAACAAACCGGCGGGCACATAAGACCACTGCCACTGACATATCCGCCATCTGTGGGATCTAAGATAATATTGAGATCATATTTCAACGTGCCTTTTTGAAGCACCAACGGTGATGGCAACATCTCTTTTTCGTTGGTATTTCCTGTTTCAAGTCTGTAAATCATTTTTGCTGTCAGGTCAATACTCTCTGCCGGGTGTTTGGGAACGTTCAGCCTGTAATTAAATATCATGGGGCTTAAGAGTTGCCCGGTCCATGTGAAAACAAGATCATTATTATGACCCAGTACCACACGGGCATTCGCATCAGTGCTTTTATATGACCATTCCTGAGGCATATTGACACATAAGGTGATGGCTGTCACATGAGAGGGAAAAGATATCATATTGGCGACAGTTAGTATTTCCCCTGCAACATAACTTTCTGCATCCTGGATACCTTGAATATCCGGGCCACTATACCTGAGGATCGTTCCATTATCGCCAACAGCAAACACGTTATCTTTTGAAGCTGCCCAGACATCGTTCAGATGTTGCGTACTTTGTGCATTCATGGCAATCCATGAATCAAGTGTTTGTGACCTTAAGATGGTTCCACTGTTTCCCACTGCATAAAATACATCTTCACTGACTGTCGCAGCATTCAGTTGCATGGAGGTATTTGTTACGCCTGTTTGCCAGTCTGAACTTTTCTTGTAAAGGATCATTCCATCGTCGCCAACCAATATCCACTGTCCGTTTTCACTGCCTTGCATGTCTGTTATGTTCGGTGTTACAGGAATAGATATGGGAATCCAATCGCCAGATGTATAGTTATGAACACCTGACTGACTGATCATATAAATACTTTGTGTATTGCCGCCCAGAATTACAGAAATATCTGATGGTGTCATTGATGTCTGTGCAATCCAATCATTGCTTGATTTTTCCAACAGGACACCATAAGTACCGGCAGCAAAGATAGTGTCATTGGCTCCCCAAATACCGGTTAACCGTGTTGTAAAAGGAATATCTATTTGGATCCAAAGGTCGTTTTCATAGGACAGTAGGGTTCCATCATCACCCACGGCATACAGTTGATTGTCATTCCCCCAAATGGCATTGAGATTGGACTGTGTTCCACTTTCCAGGGAGCGCCAGTCTGTACCATCAAAATGAATAATTTGTCCGCTGTTGCCCACAGCATAGACATCATTTGCAGATCGCCCCCATACGCTGAACAGATGGCTCTGGATTCCTGTATAAACCTGTTGCCAGGCATCATCGTTGTCTGAAATCCACATGCTTTTATCACAGGCTGCCCAGGTGACATCCTCAACAGAAACAACAACGGAACGACGACCATTGATAAACGTATCATCACTGACACCAATATTGAAATATGCCGATTTTTGACCTTTTGGAATGATGACCTGAGCTGGAATAATAATTGAAGTATCAGATACAGCAAGGTGAATAGACACATCTTGTTGCAAACTTTTGGGTAATTGAATTTTTCCAGCATTTTCTAAAACAGCATCACCTTCTGTTACCGCATCTGGCAGAAATATTTCCAAAACATTGGAATAGCGTGATACCAGACGAATGTTATCCAATAAAAACAAACCTGGACTGGTGTCTGATGTTGGAAATGACAGCTCAAAAGAAATTCGAATGCTTTGACACGCAAAATCTGATACATCAATAGTTTCTGAAATAATCCCTGTATCCAGTGTTCGTGTATTTGGATTGGCCTGTTTGATCAAGCGGGTCATGAGCGGTGTATCGCTATTTTCAGGATAAATGGATAGTTGAAAACGTTTGGCCTGGCTTGCAGATCCTGTGATCATGTCCCAACCCATTCGGTAGTCAAAAGATAATGTTGCGCCACCGGCAGGGATATACAATTCCTGGGACAGTTGCGCCGTTCCAGGAAGTCCTGAAAATGCATAAACTGCGGCAAAATTGCCATCTGTGGGTTCAATGGGAAAAAATTGATCCCAGGGCGTGCCCATGCTTTCACCGGCTTCCTTTACACTCAAGACAGGCTGTGATTGAGAAATATCCGTGATTGTCCAGCCGTAAAAATCTGTTGTTTCAAAACTGCCATTCTTCCACAGGGGAAGGCTGGCAGGGTCTTTTGTGGTTGTGGAAGTGATGGTGGAAAAATCACTGTAAACGGTATTGGCATTGTCAGCATGAGGTCGGGTCAGGGTACGTACTTTAAAATACCAGCCTGTTTCTGGCAATAAACCCGTTACATTGATGGCATCAGTCTGTTTATTGGATGTTGGCCCGGCAATGCGAAACAGTCCATTGGGATCATCGGCGTAAAAGACCTCATATCCGCCCTCATTCGTCATGTATGGAATCGTATTCCATGATAGTGATATGGCATATGCTCCAATCGTGTTAAATTTAATTGAAGCGGGGGCAATGGTCTGTGTGCTTTCCCAGTCTCCACCCTGTTGAATTTTTTTAAGAAAATCTTTAACGGTTACGTCACTGGAATATAAGGCATTGTAACGAAAATCGCTTTGACCTTCTAAAATAAAAGGAAGACGTTTGATTCTTACAGGAACACTTCCTGAAAAAAGATTGCTTTCCAGTCGGATACTCTGAAGGTATTGCATGTTGCCAATGGTCGATGGAATCGTACCGGACAGTTGATTATGATCAAGCTTTAGAAGAAGTAAACCTTCAATATTACCCCATTCTGATGGCAAATTACCAGTGAGCAAATTATCACTTAAATCAATCTTATCAAGGTTGATCAAATCACCAATATGAGTGGGAAGAACACCTGTCAGGGTATTGCCATGCATGTCCAGTTCGTTCAAATTGGGTATATTGCCCAGTTCCTGTGGCAAGGTCCCGGATAAGTTATTTTCTGGTAAAATTAGTTTGATCACATGGGCATTGTTTTCACAAACAACCCCATACCAGGAACATTCTGTGCTTAAATCGCCCATCCAATTATCATTGTTTCGCCAATAATTCCCATTCGTATTGTGATACAATGCTTCCAAAACCTGTCGTTCTTCCGTTGGAATAACAATCTGATTGTGAACAGTCATGTGAAATTGAGTGGATACAGTCAGACCATTGGGGGCACGAACGGTAATCGAAATATCGCTTTCTCCATATTGATTATGCATTGGCCGAACAATTAAATACCGCGTGCTGGCAACCCCTTGGAAAGCAAGATGTTCTGAATCCCCAGGAATTAACGTCTGATTTGTTGAGCGAGCACTCAATCCTAGCTTATCGGGTGAGGTCATGGTGCTTCGAACAATGAATTGAACCTTCTTTTCAATATTAATAAACGTTTCCTGTGGCGGAATAAAAGAAATAAATGGCATGCTCGACCCCAGACGAAGAATAGTACCATCATATCCCACTGTAAAAACATCGGTGGCTGTACTTCCCCAAATACTGCGTAAATAGTTTGTGGTGCCAGATTCCATTTTTATCCAACCGCTGCCATCATTATATAAAATAGTACCATTTTCACCAACAGCGAACAAACTATTGGCATTTGCTCCCCATATGTCCATGATATGAACACTTACCTGGGTATTCATTGGTGTCCATTCCACACCATTATAATGCAAAATCGTTCCATTATATCCAGCAGCATAGACATTGTTACTGGAAAAGCCAAAAACACATCGAAGATCGATGACCGTGTTTGATTCCATTTTCACCCATGCTGTACCATTATAGTGAAGAATGGTTCCCTGCCCGCCCACGACAAAAATATCATTTTGAGCACTTCCCCATATATCTCTGAGAGTGACACTTGTATTTGAAGATATTTTTTGCCAGGTATTGTTTGTTCGTTTTAAAAGGGTTCCTTCTGATCCTGCGGCATACAGGGTATCAGTCACCCCCCAAAGTGCCCATAAAAAGGTATCCACAACAGGCGGTTGAAGTTTCCATTGACTGCCATTAAATTGAAGCAGGGTTCCATCAGCACCAGCAGCAACGATATCGGTCTCTGATAATCCAAACACGCTGTGAAGATTATTTTGCGTGGTGCTGGTCATTGAGGACCAGCCGGAACCATCATAGTGCAAGATCAGACTGTCATTGCCAACAGTAAAAACATTGGATGATGATGTTCCCCAGACAGTATTCAACCAATTATTGGTTTTACTTTCCATGATATTCCAGATAATTTCCTGTTTCTGAGTTGAAGCTGTCAGAGGTTCTGAAAATTCACTATACAGTTGATTGGGATTATCTGTGTTGGGAAGCGTAAACGAACGAATGTGACAATAATAGGTTGTTTCAGGTTTTAATGTGCCAAATTCATAAGAAGAAATAGTTTTATCGTTGATTATCTTGCAGGTTTCATCCGCCGCACCAATATAGTTTGCACAACATATTTCGTAACCTCCCTCATGGCTCGTATATTCAATGGGAGTCCAGCTAAAATGAACCTTATCACTGGTGCTGTCAAATGCATTTAAATTGCTGGGGGCAACCGTTTGTGTATTTTGCCAGTTGACAGTATCGATTTGCTTTGAGGATATGAATGCCGCAAGATCCTGTTCCTGAGTGGTTAGCAGGTTATACCGAAAATCACTTTGATGATCCCCCAGCATGCTTAAATATTTAATGTCAGAGGGTAATTCCCCTGAGAATTGGTTGCCGGCAATAGTAATGATTTGTAAATATGTCAGATAGGATAGTCCTTGTGGAAGGCTACCGCTTAGATAATTGTGTTCGATCACCAGCTGTTGAAGTGTTACCAGGGATAAAATTCCCTGTGGAAACGAACCGCTGAACTGATTATGGCTGATATTTAGAGATAAAAGCGATTGCATTTGATCAATGGTGTGAGGGAGCTCTCCTTTGAATTGATTATCGTTCAATTGCAATACCTGCAATGCGGGTAATTGAAAAAAAGGTTGAGGCATCGTTCCGGTCAGGGCATTGTTATTCAGTCTCAATTCCTGAAGATTTTTCAATAGGGACAGGTTTGCGGGTAGTTCTCCGGATAGTTGATTATTGCTCAAATTCAGATAAACGAGTGCCTTTAAATTACCAAGTTCTATTGGAAGGGTTCCATTGAGCTGATTACTATTTAAATCAATTCGAATGACCTGACCATAGCTGTCACAGGTGATCCCTTTCCAGGAACACTCTGTTTGAGGCAAACCAAAATCATCATCATGCAATGGTGGCGTTTTCCAGCCCGATTGATTGATCCATCCGTTCCCATTGGTTTGCTGATACAGTTGAATCAAAGCACTTCTCATATCTCCTACAATTACTTGAAAGACCGCTGTTGAAGATAATAATCCACTATCATAAACAGTCAGGGTAATCATTGCTGTTCCGGATTGTCCATTTGTCGGGGTGATGGTCAAATATTTAGGGTAAAACAATTGACTGTATTCAAAAACCGCATAATGAAAGGGTGAATTGCTTCCCAGGCCAATATTTTCTAAAGGGATCAATGCTGTATTACTGGAATCCGCAATGACCATCAAAGGCCCGCCATCAGAATCGCTGACAGTATATTCTATTGAATGTGATGCATGATCGATTAATGTGCTGGTTGATGCAATGGATGATATTTTGGGCGCGCGGGTATCCACAATGGAAAAAAGGCCCAGGCTGTTTTGTTTATCAGAATATTGCAGGGGAATAATTCTTATGGAACAGTTTCCGGATGCCGGCGGTGTGATGTTCCACTCGTATTGCCCCTTATTTTCAGCGGCATCATCAATCATTTCAAACGTGCCAGATCGACCGGCCTGACGGGATAGTTCGATACGCACATAATCCCCCATGCCCAACGATTCCCATGTAATGCTCATGATTGAACCGATAGTATATTGTCCTGCCTGTGATGGTGATTGAATGGTCACGTTTTCAGAGGTTGTGATGTGTCCACCGCGAACAGCGCGATAATAGTGTTCACCTTGAGCAGCCTGAGATTGACTGATACCTGTAGCAAAATTTATATTATAAATATATCCAGGTGTTTGAGAGGGCGTTGATGTCCAGAACAGGTTATTCATTGTCTCTGGAAAAAACAGAGGATCAATCGCAGGTGGACTGATTCTATTATAATTGACTATGGAGTGAAGTTCCAGAACGGTTGGCATTCGCCAGTCATCAAATCCAGCCTCAACAAGATTTTCACAATTTTCAAGGGCATATTCCCAGGCTTGAGGGTAGGACGCTATCTGACGCTGCCACATCAAGCCTGTATGAATATCTGTAATGGTGTTATCAGGATTGATCAACAGATGCGGGCCTGTTTTTTGGGGATACATGGATCGTACCGCTCGAACGTAAAACAGATCCCCTTTTTCCTGAGTTTCTTCATGGCCATCATAAAAGTGTATACACCATGCCTGTGATACAGAGGATACAAGTGTTTGTGTGGTCCAATATTCCAGAGCCTGTGAAAATGGAAAAAATTGAGAGTAAATGGATGGATTTTGACTGGCAATGTCTACAATGCTTTTCAGCTCCATTATATCAGGCAGGCGCCAATCAGAAAAACTGCCAAATTGATTATTGTTCAGGGCCTGAATATATAATTCTGTATTTTCACCATTATTATATTTTCCGGAAGCACCCGACGCAGTTAAATCGGGTTGAGAGCTGTACCAGGTTATTTTTCGAGTACGATCAACCAGAGAACCATCAGTGGTTTTAACTTCCCACATCAAGCCTGTCGCCTGATCCAGAACCATTGACCATTGATCAACCGATGGTGTCAGGGCCTGCCCCTGTGCATCAAATTTGACAAATTGATGAGGATTGATTGTATAATGGGCATCCTGACCATAAAAAGGTTCTCCGGCTTGTGGACAGGTGATCACCTGGGTCTGGTTATGGCAGTATTCTGCTCCTGTATCTGGCAATGGATTGGCCTGTAACGTGTCAATGGAATGAATCCATCCCACAAGCAAGATAACAAAAATAAAAATAATGGGCTTATTTTTCATATATTACCATCCTGATTTTCAATGAATATTGTTCAAGGATTTTTTGGAAAATCCGGCAATTCGGTTGCAATTTCATGGTGTTGTTCTGAAATATACGTGTTTGCATCCATACGCTCACTTTCAAAACGGGACGTATCATCAGAAAAGTCCATCAACGGTGGTTGAAGGGCTTCCGAATCAACGGCAAAGGGTTGAACCGGAGTGACCTTTTCAGACTGAGCAATACGAATCGATTGTTTTTTTTCAGTGGTTTGCCATCTTGATTCACTGTTTTTTGAAGAGGCATTATTTTCACTGGATGTCTGTGAAATAGACTGTTTTTCAAGTATTAATTCGTTTTTCAGTGCATCTATTTCTTCAATGGATAATGGGATTGGTGTCATTGGCATTTCACCGGCAGCAACGCTTGATTTTTCAAACGAATGAAGAATGACCGGTGGCATGTCTGGCATTTCCAGTCCAGTCAGCGCCAGTTCAGTGTTCTCAAATGCCGATATTTCAGTCACATCTGTTTGAGCAATAACAATAAAATCTGATCCGCGAACACCAATCAATGCAGTGGTTGTTTTCACTCGAAATCGGCTTTCAGAAAAAGACTTTAACTTGCGAACTGAAAAACGGGCTTTTCCGGCTGACAGTTTAACAAAAGCATTCCGCGTGTTTCTTTGAGGCTGAAACACCACTTGATTGACTTGAATACTTGATTGTGACCCCACAAAAATTTGGCTTTCATCAAGCAAACCAACAACAACATTTGAAGATCGCCCTGTCAACAATGTATCTCCGCGATAGACTGACATGTCTGCGGTTACTGGATATCCTGATGTCTCTTTTAAATGAACAAGAACGGCCTGCCCCTGGACAATTGAAACTGTTCCCACAGGAAGTCCCATGCCAGGCTGGTAGTCTTCAATTATTTCAATGGTATTGATATCTA
>PEAL01000004.1 GCA_002753725.1 Deltaproteobacteria bacterium | reverse complement strand
ACAGTGCTGAGATCGATGATCAAATTGTCAGCGTCTTCGTCAGCAATATCATCAGAAAGGGCTTGTGAAATATAAGGAGGATCGTCAACCGCAGTGACAGTAATGGTAAAGGTGTCAGAAATTGTTTTTCCATTGGATTCTGCTTGAATGGTAATTTCTGCGCTGCCATATTGATCGGCAAGAAAATCAAAAGACAATGTATTTTCATTGATTGATGCGGAAATTAGAGAGGGATTGCTATTGGATAATATGGATTTTACGATCATTGCATCATTATTGTCACTATCTGAAAAGACTGTGCTTAAATCAATGGTTTGGCTGTCAGCGTCTTCATCAACGGTAATATCAGAAATAGCTTGTAATACAACAGGCCCCTGATCAGGATCAGCAATGGTAAGTGTTATCGGATCAGCATAAAAAGCGTAGCCAACATGAGTACTCGTTGGTGTAATCCGAATGATTGAGATATCATTAATGGAAAGATCACTGTCTGTTAAAAATAAAAGAGAACAAAGGGTTACTGGAAGCGGTTCTCCGGGCCATTCTGTATTTTGATCATACCAGGCCAATGTGATGGTTTTATTTGTATTTTCATCGCCATCATTATCCGCAACAGATTCATCGTCAATATAAGGTGTGCCAATCGTACCTGGTGCGGTATACTGCAACGATTGAAAATCAAAAAAATTCGTATCATAATGAATCATGATACCCAAACCATTTAACTGTGTATATTCATCAGATACTGAATACAAAAGATCGATTGTAATGGTTTGTCCTGTATAGGCATTGCCAGATGAAGGTAAAGCTGTAACGACTTGCGTGGGATTCGAAAAGGCCCAGGCTGTCGTAGCCAATGTAAAACAGATGAAAAGGGTTGCCAATAAATAGCAAAATATACTGGAACCATTAATTTTTTTTTGTTTTTTCAAGGAACACCTCCTGAATATTTGTATTAAATCATCCTTATTGATTGAACTGACATAGACTTCGGTTAAGACTGTTATAGAATTTCAGAAAAAGCGTTTGATGTCTCCTTCTTCTGAAAACTTTTATAAATATTGAAGCAACTATTATGCCTTTGTAAGAACCATTAGATGGTAAGGGTTGAAAAAAAAGAGAGAATCGATTGAGAAAAGAGAGGGGATCCCGCGTTGCGTGTGATCACGGAAGATCGGTTTGACATCCCAAAACGTGTTCAGATGGATATAATAAAAATATCGTTTCATATCTAATTATCTTTAATGTTTATCCTAAAAATTTGGATAGGGCTGTTGATTTAGATGGGGAATGTATCGATGTGATTCCTTACGATAACTGTATATCTTAAAATTGCTAAAACAAAAGGATTATGTTATAAAATCGGTATTGATTCAAAATAAATATTTCAAAAAAATATAAAGGAGAAAAAAAGTCTATGTATGAATCTTCTGATTTACGTAAAGGACTTAAAATCGAAATTGATAATGAACCTTATACCGTTGTCCAGTTTGAATTTTCAAAACCCGGAAAAGGTCAGGCCCTTTACCGGTGTAAACTGAAAAATATGGTCACGGGCAATCAATTTGACCGAACCTATCGGTCGGGCGATAAATTCAACGAAGCACATCTTGAAGAGCATGAAATGGAATATCTGTATGCGGAAAAAAATCGATACTGTTTTATGAACACATCATCGTATGAGCAGGAATTTTTAACTGAAGATCAACTTGAAGATGCCATTCATTTTTTACAAGAAAATATGAAATGTCAGGTTTTATTTTTTCAGGAACGTCCCATTGGCATAACCTTACCCAATTTTGTTGAAATGACTGTTGTCCAATCCGATCCCTGGGTCAAGGGGGATACGGCTTCTGGAAGCACCAAACCGGCCACCGTTGATACCGGATATACGCTTCAGGTGCCCCCCTTTCTCGAAGAAGGTGAAATTATTCGCATTGACACTCGGACAGGTGCTTATGTAGAGCGGGTTAAACGGTAGGATCATGTTGATCAACTCTTTTTCAGGCAACAATATCTAACAGTCGTGAACGTCGAGCGGATTGTCCGGTAGCGGCCTCTGCGGTTCCTGAGGGATTGTCTGCGTCATTACTTGACGATCCGCCTTTGCGGCGTCGCTTATGTTTTTCTTTTTTATCTTTTTCTGCCTTGAGCTTCGCTGTTTCGGAATGTTCGGATTCCTGAACCGTTACCCTTTTTTCTTCCTCATCTTTTTCCACTTTTGCAGCAACAACGGGTTGGTTTGCATCCTGAGCAAAATTTTTGATATTTTGCATTTCACGTGCTTGATCAGCTTGCATGATGGTATAATTGACAGTTGCAATACTGGGCATGATATTTCCTTATTTTTATATTTTATCAAAAAAACGCATGTTATACATGAAGAGAATATCAAGTCAATTCAAAAAAAGAAGATTTTATTGCAAAATTTTTTCAAAAATTCGCAAACGAGCTGTTCTTGACATTGGATTTTTTTGAATTTCATCAGGCGTTGCTGTTATTCCTTTTCGGACAATAGACGTTCCATATGATTTTTTTTCACACAAACACACAGGTAAGTCTTTTGGACAGGTGCATGGGTTTTCCCATTTTCGCAGGGTTTGTTTGACCAGACGATCTTCCAGGGAATGAAATGAAATCACACACAATCGACCTCCTGGATTTAGGCATGAGAGTACATTCTCCAAAAAAGTTTGAATGCTGCCAAGCTCATCATTGACTGCCATTCGAAGGGCCATGAACACTCGCGTTGCAGGATGAATTTTTTGGCGGTTTTTTACTTTTTGAGGAATAACCCTTTCAACAATGCTGCATAATTCACCGGTTGTTTTAATGGGATGCTGTGATCGTGTTTGAACAATTTTTCTGGCAATATGTTTTGAAAAACGTTCTTCGCCATTCTTCCAAAAAATAGCCGCTAATTCTTGTTCTGATAATGTATTGATTAATATTTCTGCTGTGGTTGGACTCATGGGGTTCATGCGCATATCCAGGGGTTCATTGTTCAAAAACGAAAAACCGCGCCCACTTTGACGAATGTGAAACAACGACATGCCCAAATCGGCTAGAATACCATCAACAGCATTTATACCGGCTTGATCAAGAATTTTTCGTATATTTTTGAAATTATCATGAACCAGAACAGTATTTTTATGAGTGAACTGTTTTTGAGCATTTTTTATGGCTGAAGGATCTTGATCAATGGCAATCAGCTTGCCATCAGGAGCGATAGCTTCCAGAATTTGGCTGGAATGCCCTGCACCACCGAGGGTACAATCCACATATCGTTTTCCGGGTTGACAGTGAAGATACTGGATAACCGCATCTGACAAAACCGGAACATGATAATAGGCGTTTTTTGATATTTCTGGCATCAATTGGTTTCATTCGTTGCTATCAGGTCATAGGGGTTGAGAACCAAAGACTTGTTTTTTAAATCAAGCATTCTGGAAGGCTCTGCCAGAGAAATCAGGTTTTGAAAAAAGTGTTTATCTTTTTCTCTGAGTCCGTTGGTTTTTTTAACATAGTCTTTCAATCCAGAATAGTTCCATTGAGAATTATCAAAGGATCGAATGGCTGGATAGACAGATAAAAACACCTGAACATCATCCACGGCATCCTGGCGTTTGTCCAGACAAACCAGGGAAATCAGTTTGATCACCCGCATGGCAAGGTGATGAGCAGCTGACAATCCCTTTTCTTGCAAGGATTGGTTTGACATTTTTAAGGCCTGTTTCCAGTGATCGGTCATGAGTGCGATTTCTGAAAAATTCATCTTTAAAATCAGGTTCTGGGTGTCCAGTTCAATGGCTTTTTGGCAATAGTCCATTGCACGTTTTTTATGACCTAAAACAAAGTGGGCAAAACCCAGGCTATCATAGGCAAAAGGGTCATCAGGGGTTAATTCTGTTACTTTCTCAAAATGATGGATTGCCGTTTCAATCTTACCGGCGTCAATACAGGTAAAACCCATCCATTTGCGGGTTTGAGCATCATTGGGCTGAATAGTAAGCGATTTGGTATAAAAGGTGATGGCATTATCATATTGACCAGACTCGGCAAAAGCATATCCCAGGTGACGAAGTGTTTTGGGGTCATCGGGTTTAAATTGAAGGGCTTTTCGAAATCTGGCGATGGCTTCACCCATATGACCGGCATGAAGTAAATTAATGCCTAAATTATGAAGGATCAACGCATCCTGAGGCTTGAGAGCCAGAGCCTTTTCATAATAAACAATGGCTTTTTCATAAAGCCCACTGTTTCCAAGTTCGTAAGCAATGGAAAAATTATATCGGACATCATTTGTTGGGAGCGTTTCGGTAAAGGTTTCCGGAAAATTGCTTTGAGATGGCAGCTTTAATGTCTCACTGGCACTGTTTTCTTTTGTTGCACCTGTTGATTGATTTCCTGAAAAATAATTGCCCAAAAACATACCTGAACCAAAGGAAATCAAGCACAATACAAAAACCCCTATACAATAAACCATTTTTGAATGTGACAGGTCATTGTCATTGGGATGTTGGTTATGTGTTTGTTGTGATCGATGTTGATTCATTGGGTAAATCCTTATTTTAATGATTATCCAAAGATGTGGCGTTTAAAGGCTCGTCCAATAAAACGAACTTTTTCACCCAAAGGAAAACGCCCAAGATTGGTTTTAACCACCCCTTTTGTAAAACAGCTTTTCTTTGAATAATCAACGTTGACATCCACAATAACCGGTTGACCGCTTTCAGAGATTTGAAAGGCTTTGTCGAGAATAGAATCAATGTCGCGATTGGTGTTCATTTCTAAAAAGGCGGCACCTGTCCCTTTGGCAATACCATCAAGCTGGATATCCCCAAGTATGGTACAGGTCTTTCGATTCAAGGGGATGCTTTGAAATTGGCTGATTTGTCCCAGTTCTCCATCATGAAAAACAAAAAAGACAACCCCCAGACGATGAACCGATGCTGTAATAATTTCCATACACGTCATCAAGAAGGCTCCATCACCCACAATACCAATGACTTGTTTATCTGGATGGCACAGTTTGGTTGCAATGGCTGCCGGTACACAATACCCCATGCAATTGAAATCCGATGGTGAAATAAAATGGTTGGGCTGCTCTATGGGTAAAAGTTCCATGGTCAAAAACGTGTGATTGCCATCATCGACAGCAACATAAGCTGTGTCCGAAAGTCGTTTGTTCAGCGCCTGAAAAAAACGAAAAGGAGAGACTAAATTCTTTTCAGGAGCATTGGCCCATTCTTTTTGGTACTTATTTTTTTCATGTTGAATGCGTTGACGCAATGGATTGTTTTGACTCACTTTATAAGTACTTAATTCTTTTAGCAGGGCTTGAAAAACATCTTTTGTATCTCCCTGAATGGTTATTTTTGATGGATAGTTTCTATCAAATACTTCAGAATTGATATCAATATGAATCAAGTTCGTTGGAACAGGCAAACTATAGCTCCCTGTGGCCAATTCGCTAAATCGAACACCAGCAGCAATCAAACAATCGCAATGGGCAAATGCGTCCTGAGCAGCCGGCACGGCAGAGGCTCCAAAGCCCATGCCAGTATGCAAGGGATGCGAAGCCGGGAATACACTCAATCCCTGCAAGGTCGTTGAAACAGGTGCTTCCAATAACTCGGCCATTTGAATACAAAGTTCAGAACAGTGTACAGCTCCCCATCCAAGATACAGTCCCGGATGTTTCGCCTGTTTAATCATATTTACTGCTTGCTTGATTTGCATAGAATCAAGGGGTCTTTTATGAATATTTTTGGAATATACTGGCATCTCATCAACAGGTTCTTGAAACAAAAGAATATTTGAAGGAATTTCAACAAAAACAGGCCCAGGGGTTCCGGATATAGCCGTTTCATAAGCTTCGTATAAGGTAGGGATGATATCCCGATGATGCTGAGTAAGATATGTTTTTTTGACCACACCACCGATGAGTTTTTGATGATCCACTTGATGCAGTTGATACGATTTTCCTGAATCGCGTCGCACACCGCCAGTAATAACCAGCATGGGGATACCATCCAGATAAGCTTCCCCAATACCACTCATGGCATGAGTAATACCTGCTGCCGGAACAACAACCAGCGTGCCAATTGAATCTGTCGTTCGACTGACAGCATCGGCCATAAACGCTGCTCCCCCCTCATGCGTTACGAGAATCGGGGTGATTTTATCAGAACTATTGAGCGCATCATACAATTCTGTATTATGTACGCCCGGTATTCCAAACGTATATTTGACACCAATTTGCTCTAAAGCAAACAATGCCAATTCTGCACCATTTTTTTTCATGCGTGAACCCTTTCAAAAAAATAAAAAAATGATTCTACTCTTTTTCTAAAAAAAATCAACCTTGTTTGTGGCGCAGTCCTCTTGTGAGGCACAGGATGTATGAATATCATGATAATAATTCCATAGCAGTTGCTGTACCTGTTCACGGTTTTCCACCTTGGTGATACCATCCCTGAATCGACTGCTGTTGGGCAAGCCTTTGGTAAACCATCCCAAACGGCTTCGCATCAGGCGGCAGGCTCGTATTTCTCCCATCGTTGCGATGGATCGATCAATATAAACACTGATATCATTAAAACGATCAACAAGGGAAATGTCAGGCTGGGGGTCTTGATGATATCGGGCAATGATCTGTTTAAAAAGCCAAGGATTGTAAACAGCTGCCCGGCCGATCATTACAGCATCACAGCCCGTTTCTGATATCATTTGAAATGCTTTATCAGGCGTATCCACATCACCATTGCCAATTACCGGTATGGTAAGCATTTTTTTCAGTTTTCGAATGATTCGCCAATCTGCTTTTCCGCCAAACGCCTGACGTGCCGTTCGTGGATGGATAGCAATGGCATCGATTCCACAGGATTGTGCTATAAGAGAAATTTCAATGGCATCCGCTCCAGAAGCATCCCATCCACTTCTGATTTTGATTGTTACCGGAATACGAACCGCCTGACGAACCGCTTGAAAGATGGTTTCTGCTTTTTGATAGTCACCCATCAAGGCTGCACCTGATCCTGTTTTTAAAACTTTACGAACAGAACATCCCAGATTGATATCCACAATATCCGCACCCTTTGATTCTACAATTTGAGCAGCATCAGCCATAATTTCCGGATGAGAGCCAAATATTTGAAAAGAAACCGGTTTTTCATTGACATCTGAAATCAGGTAATCCATTGTTTTGGAAGAACCATATACCAGACCATTGGCGCTGACCATTTCAGAACAAACAAGACCACAGCCGCAGGATTTGATCATCTGACGAAATGGCAAATTGGTGATACCTGCCAACGGTGCTAAAATAAACGGATTTTCAATATCAAGTTGAGCGATTTTCATAAAAAATCAAACAGCATTGGATTGAACCAATCGGGCAAAATGCTCAAAGGATCGATCGTAGGTTGCTTCAGCCTGCTTTGAAAAACAACACGCCGGTAGTTGTCTGGATTTCAAATGATAAGCAATACATTCACAACAAATTCCTTTTCTTGCACAAGGATCATATGAGCAATTGCATCGGCTGAGATTTTTTTCTTTGTTACAGTTCATCAAAAACTCCCTGTCTGGTTAAAATGTTTATCAACAAATGTTGGCAAGTAAAAAGAATATTTCTTTAACAAATAAGTATTAAATGTGCAAGCAGGTTCATATTCTAACGAAAAGGAGCAACAGAATCGTTTGGATATTGAATATTTCAGGAAAAAATTTTATAACTTATTTTTCGAGTATTCCTAACTAACTAAAAAATGAAGGAAAAGCTTAATGATTCAATGGAACAGAATTTTTAACTTCAATCCCAAAAAACCAGAAGGTACACCCAACAGTCGCTCGGGTTTTTGCTTTCTGTTCGGCCCCATTGTTTTGTGTTGTCTTTTTTGGGGGTGGCAACTTGTTTATGCAAATAACGATCAATCCTTTATTCTTGCCACATACAGTGATCTTCGAACATTAGACCCTGCTATTGCCTATGATGAGACCTCTTACCAGAGAATATTGAATATTTATGAACCATTAATTTTTTTTGATGGTGCAAAAACAGATACATTTGTTCCCATTCTTGCAACAGATGTCCCGACACTGATCAATAAAGGTATTTCAAAAGATGCAAAAACATATACGTTTAAAATACGTGACAATGTAACCTTTCACGAAGGCCAGGTCTTGACCGCTCACGATGTTGTTTACTCCTTTAAACGACATATGATCACTGATCCTGTCAGCGGGCCCATGTGGATGTTACTTGAAGCATTGACAGGTCATCGAAGCACCAGAAAGGATGACAATCAAATTGATTCTCACGTCATTGCTCTCATTGATCGTTCGGTGGAAGCTACTGGTAATCAGGTTATTTTTCATTTACCCCAGCCCTACCCACCCTTTTTAGGCTTGCTCACTCAGGCATCCAGTGTTGTGCTTTCAAAAGCCTGGGCCATATCTAAAGGATGTTGGGATGGCAACATTCAACATGTCTTGACATACAATAATCCAAAGCCCGGTACCGAACCACTGCATCACCAGATCAATGGAACAGGTGCTTATCGCTTGAAAAGCTGGGAACCTTCTCACCAATTTGTCTTTGAACGATTTGACAGGTATTGGGGGCCACAGCCCTTTTTTAAAACAGCCATTGTCAAATGTGTCAAAGAATGGTCAACCCGAAAATTGATGCTTCAAAATAGTGATGCCCATCGTATTTCTGTCGATGCTCCCTATTTTGAATCGATTAAGCAGATGAAGGGCATTCGGTGGACATCAGTGCCACAACTTTCGGTATCCTGTGCTTTTTTTTGCCAGAAGGTCCGGTTTCCTGGAAACACAACGATTGGGAGTGGTCGGCTTGATGGAAAAGGGATTCCGCCCAACTTTTTTTCAGACATACATGCAAGAAAAGCATTTTTACACTTATTTGATCGAAAGGCCTATCAACAGGAAGTGTTTAATGGTGAAGCCATTATTCCATCAACACCGAATATTGATGGACTTCCCTACCAGACCCACGTTCCGGTGTATGAGTTTGATCTGGATAAAGCCCGTTTTCATCTCAAACAGGCATGGAATGGACAGGTATGGAAAAATGGTTTGTATATGGTTTTAGCCCATAACACGGGCAATGAAATGCGCGAAGTTGCGGCTCACATGCTGGCTGAGAATTTGATGCAGATTCTTCCCCATTGTCGTGTGGATGTTCGGGCTGTGGATTGGAAAGATTATCTGGTAGGCTATCGCAATTTTGAATACCCTGTTTTTATTACTGGATGGGTTGCTGACTTCCCGGATCCTCACAATTTTTTATATCCATTTATGCATTCAAATGGCAATTATGGACGATTGATGAATGTTTCCGATCCATTGATCAATCGCTTGTGTGATGAAGGTATTCAAGCGGCAATTCCCCATGAACGTGAACAGATTTACCATAAACTTCAGCACCTCTGGTATGAAAGGGCCTTTGGCTTGATTCTTTACCAGCAGGTCAATCTCAGGGTGTATCGATCCAATATTTCGGGTGATATCCCTAATCCAATGCTGACAGATGCCTGGGAGAACCTTAAACTGTTGCGCATGGGCAATTAGTAACGAATTAGCAACGAGCAACAGGGGCAACGGGGTCGGTCAGGACAACTTTTTTGTATTTTTTTCAGAATTTCCCAAAATTTTGTCATATAAACCTACATATCAGGATAACTTGACATTTCAACAAAAATATTGAATAACCCCCCCATTAAAGCATCCTTCATTTGTCCGTTTACAATATAAAGATAAAAAACCGTGAAACCATCAATAAAAACACTCATCCATCGTCTTCAATCCAAAAACAATGTTATGTGTTCAGGCTTATCCAGTTCATCTTTGGCCATGCTCATCACACAAATATATCGTGATCTTAAACAATGTCTGCTCATTGTATTGCCCACTGAACGTCAGGCTGAAACCCTTGCAGACGACATTGCATTTTTTCAGGGAGATCAATCTCTTCCTGTTTGCCTGTTTCCGCCAAATCCTGCCTTGCCATCAGATTTTATGGCTTATCAAAATAAAAATGCTGCCCGAAGAATTCGGGTATTATATGACCTGATTGCCTCAAATACCCCACCCATTGTCATTACAACAGCCGAAGGTATATCGCAATATATTGTCCCCAAACAAACCCTTGCCGATTATGCAGAATTGATCATACAAGGTGAAGATATCAATAGAGATCGCCTTGTCAAACGCCTGGTTGCTGGAGGCTATTCTCATGCCCTGATTGTCGAAGAACCCGGAGATTTTTGTGTACGTGGTGGTATTCTGGATGTTTTTTCCACCCTTTATGATTATCCTCTCAGACTGGAGTGGTTTGGTGAAACCGTTGATTCCATGCGTTTTTTTTCACACAAGACCCAAAGAACCATTCAAGCAGTCACGGAAGCCACGATTGTTCCAGCCAGGGAAAGCATTGTCTATGCTGAAAATGAAACCAGACTCATTCATCAAATTCGACAGCAAGCGACTCTTTTGGGCGTTTCGGTGACAAAAATACGCACACTGGTGGATCAGATCAAAGAAGAAAAAAATTTTTCAACACTCGATGGCCTGATGTCATTCGTATATGATGAAATGAACACGCTTTTTGATTATATGGATCGGAATGCTTTGTGTATTATGGTTTCACCATCGAGTCTGGAACGTGAAGCTTCAGATGCCTTTTATCATGCTGAGCAAAACTTTCTGACCGCAAAAGAAGAAAAACGATTGTGCGTTTCACCTGAAAAAATCATG
Organism: Deltaproteobacteria bacterium; assembly: GCA_002753725.1. Taxonomy (GTDB): domain Bacteria; phylum Desulfobacterota; class Desulfobacteria; order Desulfobacterales; family Magnetomoraceae; genus Magnetomorum. Next base: position 34,026 of record PEAL01000004.1, on the reverse strand, counting down.
CAGCCCTGGGATGATGTGTATCAAAAAATCCTTGCACAGCACCATGTCCAAGTTCACCAGATTCAGACAGCAACACTGAAAGAATCCGAAGATCCGATGCCATTTTCCATTCATGATAATCTTGAACTGAAAAATCAGCTAAAAGAACAACAAGACAAAGAACACTTACTCAAACCCCTGGTGGACTGGATCACCCTTCAAAAATCGCATCAATGCCTGTCATTGCTGATCTGCCGCAGTCAAACCCAGGCCAGACGTTTGGAATCCTTACTTAAACCTTATGGCATACCCTTTCATATGACACAAAGTATTCCGGATGTGAGTCGAAACCGGGGATTGGTTTATATTTGTCTGGGACAAATTTCTTCTGGATTTGTCTGGCATGACGCCGGTCTGGCCATTGCATCGGAAGATGAAATTTTTGGCCCCAAGCGTCGGCGTAGAAAAGCGACACAATCCAAAGTTCAGACAGAGTTGCTTTCTTTTCAAGACCTGAACAAAGATGATCTGGTCGTTCATATTGAGCATGGCATCGGACAGTATCAAGGACTGGTCAAACTGCGTCTGAATGCGATTGAAAATGATTTTATCCTGATTTTATACAAAGATGATGATCGTCTGTATCTGCCGGTTGATCGGTTGAATATGATTCAAAAATATATGGGTGTTGAAGGCGTTGAACCTACCCTTGAAAAAATGGGCGGAAAAAACTGGGAAAAAATCAAAAGCAAAGTAAAAAAATCGGCTGAAAAAATGGCCAAAGAACTTCTGGATTTATATGCAGCCCGAAAAGTTGACGAAGGATTTGCTTTTTCACCTGATGATTCGCTGTATCAGGATTTTGAAGCAAAATTTGAATATGAAGAAACACCGGATCAGCTCAAATCCATTGAGCAGGTCTTGAATGATATGGAACAACAAACGCCCATGGATCGGCTGATCTGCGGTGATGTCGGCTATGGCAAAACCGAAGTTGCTCTGCGAGCATCCTTTAAAGCGGTCAATGATGGCAAACAGGTGGCACTGCTTGTCCCCACAACATTGTTATGTGAACAGCATCTGGAAACATTCCACCGCCGCTTTGAAAATTATCCAGTTCGCGTGGAAGGCTTGAGCCGATTTAAAACAGCAAAACAGCAGCGTCAAATTATACAAGATCTTTCTGAAGGCCGCGTGGATATTATTATTGGTACGCATCGGTTGCTTCAAAAAGACATTCAGTTCAAAGATATTGGTTTGCTAATTATTGATGAAGAACAACGATTTGGCGTTCGGCATAAGGAAAGAATCAAACGATTTCGAAAAACATTGGATGTACTTGCATTGACAGCAACCCCCATTCCAAGAACCTTGCATATGTCCATGTTGGGTATTCGAGATATCAGCGTCATTTCAACCCCTCCTGAAGCCCGTCACCCTATAACGACCTTTGTGACTGAATTTGATGGTGTTGTCATCGCCCAAGGAATTCGAAAAGAATTGGCTCGACAGGGACAGATCTTTTTTGTTCACAATAATATCAACACCATTTATTCCATTGCCTCCCATGTACAAAAATTGGTTCCAGAGCTTCGGCTGGCGGTTGCTCATGGTCGAATGAGCGAATCAGAACTTGAATCTGTCATGCTGGACTTTATTAAACAAAAAATTGATATGTTGGTTTGCACCACCATCATTGAATCTGGAATTGATATTCCCTCAGCCAATACCATCTTTATCAATCGCGCCGAACGATTTGGTTTATCACAGATTTATCAATTAAGAGGGCGTGTGGGGCGTAGTGGTGAGGAGGCCTTTGCCTATTTGTTTATTCCGCCTGAAAATCAATTGAAAAAGAATGCCCAAAAACGTATGAAAGTCCTCATGGAGTACAGTGATTTGGGCGAAGGTTTTCAACTGGCAATGAGTGATCTTCAAATACGTGGCGGGGGCGCCATCCTGGGTGCAGAACAATCCGGTCATATTGCAGCCGTTGGTTATGAAATGTTTCTTGAATTGGTGGAACGTGCTGTCCAAGAGCAAAAAGGGAAAGCGGTTCTGCCACCCCTTGACCCGGAAATCAATGTGCCCTGGTCTGTATTTATTCCAGAATCTTATATCCCTGATATTGATCAGCGATTGATTATCTATCGCCGATTGTCAAGAATGACACATATCCCTCAAATTGCCGACCTTCAAAAGGAACTGATTGACCGCTTTGGAAAAATACCCACAGAGGTGAAAAATTTGCTGTCTAAAATGTTGATCAAAGTCCTGGCCAAACAGGCAGGATTAAAACGGGTGGATTTTGGCAATGGACGCGTGACCGTTTATTGTCATCGCGCATACCAAAAAAATCCACATGCTTTGGCAGATTGGGTGATGGCATCCCCTGAAAAATTTCAACTGCTTCCAGATGATGGCGTGGTCATAAAATTAAATCCTGATTCCGGTGAACGGGTTCAAGCGAAAAACATCTTGAAAGAAATCGGTCGGCGTGTTAATAATTTAAATTTAAATTAAATTTTAAAGAGTTGGCAATAATATAAATGATGAAAAATAATTACCTCTATAAAACACATGAATATAACTTATTTTTGTGTGTTGGAATGTCTATCATTCTTTTAAGCTTTTTTGGATCTTGCGGTCGTATCCCTGAAAATGAAAATGAGGTTATTCGTGCGGGCAAGAGCGTTATTACAACCGAATATATCAATCAGGTCATAGAAATTACAAAAGCATCTTACCCATCCATTGAATCCATATCAACAAATCAAATGCAGCGCTTACGGAAAAAAGTGATTGAAGAACTGGTTGAAGAGGTCTTGATTATCGAGCGTGCGCGTGAACTGAATCTCAGTGTTACCGCAGAAGAACTTGAATCGACTATCACGGGCATTCGTAAGGATTATCCAGACGATACCTTTGAAACGATGTTGCTTGAGCAGGCCATTTCATATGTTTTATGGAAAAAACGCTTAAAAGTAAGAGTGTTGGTTGAAAAAACCATTGCATGGGATTTACAGCAAAACATCACCATCACGGATGCAGAAATATCTGCTTTTCATCAAGATTATCCCAAACAGACGATTCCCCCTCATTCGGATCATCCCTTAAAAAGTGAAAAAGTTCAAATTCCAGCGAACACTGATGCCATAAAAAAATTTTTGAAAAATGAAAAATCAGAAGCTCTTTATCCAGCATGGATTAAAGGCTTAAAAGAGCGTTATGGTTTACATATAAATGAGGATTTGATTTGATGAGAATACATCGTTTTTTAATCATTATGATACTGGTCTTGGCAACACCATCCTATGGTGAACTGATTGACCGGATCCTTGCAGTCATTAACAATGACATTGTAACCCTGTCTCAATTTAATAAAACCTATTCCAAATTGGCCATGCAAATTCGTTCGTCTGATTATACTCAGGAAGAACAGACAGACCTGTTATCAAACTTGAACCAAAAAGTTCTTGATACATTGATTGAAGAGACACTGACCACACAACAGGCACAAACAGTTCAGGTTGAAGTTCAAGATAAGGAAGTCGAAGAAACCATTGAGGATATTAAAGAAAAACATAATTATACCGGTGATGAATTTGAAAAAATTCTTGAAATGCAAGGGTCGAGTTTAAAAGAATTTAAAGAGCATATCCGAAAACAAAAAATTCAATCACGACTGTTAGGCGTAATGGTTCAATCCAAAGTTGTCATTACGGATGATGATGTCAACGCCTATTATGACAGTCATCCGGATAAATATCAGTCCAAGACAACCTATCATCTCAGAACCATTATTAAACGATCGGCATCTGAAAACGCTCAGGAACAAATGTCAATGGCGTTGGAACAATTTCAAGCAGGTACGCCTTTTGAAACCCTGGCCAAAAAATATGCAGAACCCGCATTTGCGGAAACGGGTGGCCTTCTGGGGAATTATTCTCTGGATCAATTGTCCCTTCAAATACAAGAAGCCATTAAAGATTTAAAGCCAGGAGAATGTTCATCTATCCTGACAACCGATCAGGGACTCCAAATATTGTATGTTGAAAATATCACTCAAGAAGGTGGGCAGACGTTGGAAGAAGCTTCCGAGGCCATTCGAACGTTTCTGTACCAGGAAAAAATGGAACAACGGTATCATGCATGGATCAGTGAATTAAAAGAAAAATCATATATTAAACTAATTGATTAACAACTGATAAAAGGTAAAAAGAAGTAAAGGCTATGAACGATCAATCAAATACGCATTCATTACATTCAAATAGCTCCATTGGCGCCATTTTACGCTCCGAACGTGAAAAACAAGGCCTGGATCTAAATGATATTTTTCAAAGGACCAAAATCAGACCGAACATATTGGAAAGCATTGAAAAAGACCAATTTGACAAGATTTCATCTTCATCGGATATTTTCCTGATAAGCTTTTTGAAATCTTATGCACAAGCGTTGAAACTGGACCCTGCACCCATTGTCAAACGCTACCGTGATGCTATCTCTCAGAAAGAAGATATTGTCACAAAAGGTGGAATGGAACGATTGGGTATTTCTCCACAATTGTTGATCATCAGTCTGGTTATCATTGTTTTTATTGTTTTTGTTGTGATGATTGTTCCGAGCATGAAATCAATATTTTCCAAAAAAGTTCAGGAAAATACATCCCTAAATGATGTGTTTGTTGGTGAGTTGGACAATAATGTTGATTTTTCATATCAGAACAAACCGGTCACTTTTACAGAACATCATGCTAAAATTATAAGCACACCTCCCCCCAAAAAAGAACCTGTTGAGGTCAGCCAATCAGAGCCAGAACCATCAACCTCAATTCAACAATCATCTTCAAACACACTGACAGAAGAAAAATATTTTTTACGATTAAAAGCCACTGAAAAAACTTGGCTCAAAATTACAGTTGATGATCAATCGACCAATGAATTTATGCTGAAACCAGGTGATACCCTTAGCAAAGAAGCAAACAAAGAATTCCAGATTCTTCTGGGTAATGCCACAGGTGTAGAAATATTTTTAAATGAGGAACCCGTTGATATTGATGGCCGCTCTGGTCAGGTGATGACATTGATATTACCCCGATAAAAGAGATAAGGTGTAACACAAAAAAATTGCATAATCAATAGTATCACGGAGGCATGACAGGGCTTATTCAACGCTTGGGGATACATGGCATATTAATTGCTTATTTTTTATGATTTTTTGTAAGATTTTTCCAGGTATCAAAATAATAATTACTTATAAAAAATATCAACGGGTTGGGATTCGAAAAAAGGCTTGTAACCAACAGGATAAACTGATAATGATTTTGACGATGGTTGAGTGAATGTTCACTCTGTTGTATCTTTTTTCTAAAAAATTCTGTTTTTTTTACTAACACCAGAGAGTTATAAATTCGCTAAAGTTTGGCATTGTCAAGCATCTGCTATGCCTGACTTTGAAGAATTTACACCTCTCAGATAACAATGATCATAAGGGCAAAGTGAAAAAATTGAAGATCAACATGATTATAAAACAAATGATGGTATGGGGGTTTGTTATATTGGCATTGTCCCTGTTCAATGCCTGTGACAAGCAAGAGGATGACAATGAAAACTTTGTTACTGAAATAGAAGAGAAGCCCAATAAAAAAGAAGGTCATCCCGGGTATATTCGTATTCCTATTGAAGGGGTCATCCCCACCATTGATCCTGGTTTGACAGTGGATATGGCATCCATTGAAATAACGGAACAGTTATTTCTTGGACTGACAGATTACGACCCTAAAACCTATAAAGTCACACCTGAACTGGCTGAACGATGGACAATCAGTGATGATGCAACCGTATATACATTCTATTTGCGAGAAAATGCAAACTGGTCAAACGGGGAACCTGTGACATCACATGATATTGTCTGGGCCATTCAGCGAAATATCAACCCTGATACGAATTGTCCATATTCGTATATGTTATCCATCTTAAAAAATGCAAATGACATTTCAAGCGGTAAAATTTCGGATGTCTCACAAATTGGTGTTCGGGCGATCAGTGATAAAGTGGTTGAATTTGAACTGGATCATCCGGCTGCCTTTTTTCCCGCCATGGTTGGACTTTGGATTTACAGACCTTTACCCCGAAAATGTGTCGAACAATTTGGTGACGCTTGGACCGATCACCAGAATATTCAAACCAATGGCTCCTATATGCTGACAGACTGGAAAAAAGGGAAAGTCATGGTCTTGCAAAAGAATCCAAATTATTATGAAATCGATAAAGTTCAAATGCCAGAAATTCATTATATTATCATCCCTGAAAGTTCTGTTGGGCTTGTGATGTATGAAAATGATGAACTGGATATTGTTGGTGGGGAATATATGCGTATACCATTGACTGAAATTCCACGAATCAAGATTGATCCCAAATTAAGAAAAGAATATACCAACGAGCCCAGTTTTTGTACCTATTATTTTGGATATAATACCTTGCGTCCGCCAGTGGACAAACCTCTGGTTCGTAAAGCCCTTTCCGCCGCAATCGACAGACGATTACTCATTGAGGTTATTACAAAAGGAGATCAGGATCCTGCAACGACATTTACCCGGCCACCTATTTTCGGATCAGTGCCAATATCTGATGGCATGGGCGTCAGTTTTAATCCCAAACAGGCGAGAAAATGGCTGGCAGAAGCAGGCTATCCCAATGGCAAAGGCATGCCTGAAATTATTTTAATGCACAACACCTCTGAAGACAATGCCATGATTGCAAAAGCTGTTCAAACCTGTGTTAAATATTACTTGAATGTTGATATTATTATAAAAAACAAAGAATGGACCGCTTATGTCGATGAAATTGAGCAACCCAAAACGCCTCATATTTTTCGCCTGGGCTGGTGTGCAGACTATCCGGATGCCAATAACTGGCTCAATGATGTGTTTCATCCAAAAACGTCCTCCAATTATATTGGTTGGTCGAACGATGAATTTGCAAAACTGATGGACAGAGCTCAAAAAATTAATGATCAGGAAGAACGACAGCAGCTGTATAAACGCGCTGAGCAAATTCTTTGTGAAGAAGAAACCGCTATTATTCCCCTGTATTTTTATACAGCGCCGTATCTGGTAAAAAAATGGGTCAAAGGATGGTACCATATGGCAATGGGAGGACAGCATGTCAGAAACTGGTCCATTTCGCCAGATGAAATAAATAAAAAGTAACATATGTTCCTTTGTGTATCAACGTCGGCTTTTCGGCCGTTTAACATCAATACCTTTAATGATCGAGACGCCCCATGAAAAAAAATCGTAAAAAAAATATCTTTTTTTTGTTAGGTTTTATAACACTATGCCTTATTGTTTATTTTTCAATGCCTTCCGTTCAGCAAGATAAGAAAACAGTCTATGTTGGAGTGATGGGACCAATGAGCGGTAAAGGAAGGGCTTATGGAAAGGCCATGCTGAAAGGGATCAACCTTTGCCTTGAAGAGTTTAACAACAGTGGTGGCATGGAGGAATTCAATGTTAAACTGGTTGTATTGGATGATAAAAACGATAGTCATTTGGCTCCAGAACTTGCACAGAAAATAGCCGATGATGGTAAAGCATTGCTTGTTTTAGGGCATTATTTTAGTTCTGTTTCATACGCTGCTGGACGAATTTACAATAAAAAAAAATTACCCGCAATCACAGCATCTGCCACGTCGGATAATGTAACGCTTGATAATGATTGGTATTTTAGAATTATTCCCACCAATAGTTTTCAAGGCAGTTTTATTGCCAACTATGTGAATAAAACCCTTCGCAATGAATCAGCATCAATTATATACGATCAAGATAGCTATGGCGAAACGCTGATGACCAGTTTCGAAGATGCTTCTGCTCGCCTAGGTATGGACATCAAAAAGAAGTGGTCTTTTGATCATACTTCTCCAACAATCGATGATGATTTGGAACGAATTACCCGCGAATTGAGAGCAATGGATGATCCTGGAATCATTTTTGTCGCTGCACATTCAGGTGAAGGGGTTAAGATTATTACCTCTCTCAAGTATCCAGGCACCAGCTATACGATTATTGGCCCGGATGCTTTTGGTGGTGAAGCCTTTATCAAATATTTAAGGGAATATCCTCAGGAGAAATTAATTCCAGGCTATTATTCTGATGGCATCTATACCATATCACCGTTTATCATTGATATTGCCAATGAAAAAGCTCAGGTATTCAGGCAGCAGTTTGTTGAAAAATATGATGAAGAGCCCTCATGGGTGACGGCTGGATATTACGATGCCATGTCTATTGCCCTGCATACGATTCAAAACGCTGGCCTCAGCGGAAACCGAAAAGACATCAACAATGACCGTTATCTTGTCAGAGAATTTTTATCGTCCATGACCAGTCCGGAAAATGGTTATGAAGGCGTTAATGGCAATATTCATTTTAATGTGGATGGTGATTTTGATAAGCCCCTGGCCGTTGGCGTCTACAAAAATCAACGATTGATTTCTACCCTGACACAATATCAATTGATTACAGACCTGAATACCGTCGATAATATGCTCAAAGAAATCCTTGAAGGTAATATCATTCTAATTGATGGTAAATTCATGAACAAAACAAAGTTGGTTTATACAGGTATTGATATTAATTCCATTGGCGACCTTAATCTGGCTAAATCCAGTTGTGTGATTGATTTTTATTTGTGGTTCAGGTTTGAAGATGAATTTGATGACAGCAATATTGAATTTGTCAACTCTGTCAATCCCCTGAAATTGGGAGCCCCCATCATAGAAGAGAAATCCGCTAATTTGACAACGCGTGCTTACCGAATGAAAGCCCCCTTTAAAGTGGATTTTCAATTTCATGAATATCCGTTTGACACGCAAACGTTAAGAATTCAATTCAGGCATGTCAAACAAACTCGCGATAAACTCATTTATATATCTGATATTTTAGGCATGCGTTTGAATTCATCTAAAAAGGGAAATTTCGGTTCTCTGAGTAGCTGGACAACCGACAGTGTAATGTTTTACCAAAATATTATCACCAATAATTCTACTTTAGGTGTGCCCAAATTTTTTAATTCCAGAAATTCAATCAAATATTCTCAATTTAACGCTCAAATTAAAATCAAACGTAAAATTGTGAGTTTCTTGATAAAAAATTTAATTTTGATTTTTGTTATGATTATTATTTCGTATGTTACCTATTATATACCAGCCGATTCATTTCCCATTCGCATTTCAATTGGCATGAGTACATTATTGACCACAGCATTTTCACATATCAAGCTGTCTCAGCAGATCCCTGTTGGATACATTTTAGCTATCGAGCATGCATTTTTCAGTGTCTACGGGCTTGCTGCCCTCGCCATTATGGCATCAGTCTTGATATTTAAACAGTTCAAGCGCACTGAAGGCGAAGGTATTCCTGAAGAAGTCAAACAGGATGCCTGGAAGAAAATCTGGCTGATTTCATTATCCGGACGCATTGTTCATCCGCTGATTGTACTGTTGATCAGCTTTGTACTGACATATATTTATGTACTTGAAAAAACGAATATATTGAGTGTTCTTGCGATCATTTTCAGCGGGTTGCTCGGTATTGTCGGATTAGTATATTTAATTGCAGTAAAATCCAAATCGAAAAAAATTAAACCAGAGTTGATAGAGATTGATCAAGAAAGAGTGCCCGATCAAAAAAAAGGAAAAATTGAAATCGAGTCCGGTACTTAGCAATTATCTTTAAATGAAGAATGGGGACACTTTTCATTTATTAATATAGAGGCGTGGTATTTTTTAAGCCTCAATTGCTAATGAAAGTGTCCCCATTCTTCAAATTTATCTTCTCTGGATACAATTCTTTTTTCAATCAATAACCAAAAAAACACGAGGGAGAGCAGAAATGAAAAAAATTTTCATCCACATTTATGCCATGCTCATATTATTTTTTTTCTGTTTGATCGTCATTAATTCTGTATCGGCGGAGTCCAGTATCGTTTTTCAAGATGGTACACCGGCATCTGGAAATATGAACTATACGATTGAAGAAACCTCTGGACAAAGAGCAGGAAATAATTTGTTCCACAGTTTTCAACAATTTAATTTATTAAAAAATGAATCTGCAACCTTTACTGGAGACAACAGTATACAAAACGTTATCAATCGTATCACAGGTGGCGCATCCTCCATAAACGGTTCCATTTTTTCAGAAATTGAAAGTGCCAATTTTTATTTTATCAATCCCGCTGGCATTATGTTTGGGCCTGAGGCCAGGATCAATATTGATGGTTCATTTCATGTCAGCACTGCGGACTATATTCGGGGAACAGATACAGAAAAAAAATTTGATATGACATCTGGTGAGCCAATCATTTTTACAGATACCCCTGCTGCTTTTGGTTTTTTGGATAAAGAATCATATGGTTCTATTCAATTTGATGGATTTGGAGAAATGGATCAAGAAGCATGGGATAACCTGGGCGGTGGTACAACAGGATTATCTGTCAAGTCTGGAAAAACAATATCTCTTATTGGTGGTGATGTCTACTTTTCACAAGGTTCTTATTATGAAAGTAATAATGCGGGGAGCATTTCGACCATAGGTGGCAGAGTTAATATTGCCAGCGTTGTTTCAGAAGGGGAAGTTTTTTTACAAGAATCTCCTGATGGAATTCAGGGCCTTGCACTGGGAGAAATTACTGCTGATACTCTCGGAACCATTCAAATGAATGAAAAAACACAAATCTCCGTAGACAGTCAGGATCAAAGTGGTGAAATCATTATTAAAGGCGGACAGATATTTTTGGAAAATTCAAGCCTTTCATCAAAAAATTATGGTGAAAAGCAAGGTGGAAATATTGTTATACAGGGCAAAAATATTATACTGACCAATGAAACAACCATTACCACTGACAATGCGGGTACTGGCAATGGTGGAAATATCTTTTTAGCCGGACAGGATGGAACCGCTTCATATGCAGATACCGCTACCTTGATCAGAAGCAACCTTAGGGCGGGTACGATTCCAACAGGTAATGATGGTGATTCAGGAAATGCAGGTAATGTATCGATCACAGCCAAAAAAATATCGCTGCTATCATCTTATCGATTGAACCCGACTGTTTTTGATAATGACCAGATCCCAGATGACATCAAACAGAAATTACATGAAATTGATCGGACGTATCCAAGTCAAAGCAACTTTCTTGGAGAATTACAAAATAAATTACAAGGTGACTATTCTTTATATTTGCCCCATATTTCTACAACATACATAGGCTCAACGATTGATACTGGTACTTCTGGAAAAGGCACAGGGGGAAATATTTCTCTGCTTGCAAATGAGGTTATTGCCATTGAAGGCAAATCTACACTTCTTTCAAATTCAAATTTTAGTGGGGAACATGCCGGAAACGCTGGTAATATTTTGATAAACACACCAATATTATCACTTTCTGGAGCTATTGAAACAGAAGGAGAAGAGGCAGGGACACCGGTTGGTGGCATATCCAGTGAAACGACCGGGGATGGATCCGGTGGAATGATTACCATTGATGCTGATTTTATCACCATCGCTGAATTTTCATTTATCAAAACAAATACGACCGGTAGCGGCAACGGCGGAAATGTTGAATTGAATGCTGAAACAAATATTTCCTTGCTGCATGGTGGAATGATTGAAGCTTCATCTGGTGGAGCAGGCAAAACAGGAAGCATCACACTTTTTACCCCTAAAGGAACCGTTCAAATTTCAGGAAAAGATACCGATGGCGATTCCAGCTCGATACGTTCACGATGTTTAAGTGCAGGAAATGGAAACGAAATCAATATTTATGCAAAAAGCATTAGTTTAATTTATGGTGGCTTTATTGGAAGTGAAACCATCGGCACAGGAAATGGTGGAAATGTTGTTCTTAATGCTATCGAAAAAATTCATTTCATGGGTACAGATAATACTGGATATGCCTCTAAGATATTGACAACCAGTGATAACAATTCAGAAAATGCAGGAACATCCGGAAACATAGAACTCTCCGCGTCAAATATTCTTTTTGAAGATGGTGCGGGAGTGACGGCCAGTACTTTAGCAGCCGGTGATGGTGGAACCGTTCGTGTTACTGGTGATATCATTACTTTAAGAGGTGCAAATCCTCATGGAGAAAATATCGATGGCATTGCCAGTGGTATTTTTGCACGATCTGAATCCAAAGGAGAAAATGCGGGTGATGCAAATATGGTGGTTGTCAACGCAAAACAGTTGTTTATCGAAGATGGTGCGGTCATTTCAACCAGTACATTGGGAGCCGGTAAGGCCGGCGATCTAATTTTAAACATTACTGAAAAACTGAGTATTAAAGGAAAAAGAAACGAAACTCCGTCAGGCACCCCTCTTCAATCTCAAACCAATTATCTGGATGATCTTGATACTGATTATGCAAGCGGCGTATTTTCACGCTCTCAAAATCCCGAACCTTATGCTGGAGATGCTGGAACGATTACCATCAGCGCCGATAATGATGCAGAAATAAGGCCATCAACACCTTTTATCGAGTTAGATACTTACGCATCAATATCAACAGCAACAAATGGCAAGGGAAAAGCAGGAAATGTGGATATATATGTTGAAAAATTATCTGTCAAAGGTGGCGCTTCCATATCATCTGAATCTTTTTCCACATCTGTTTATTTTTATAATGACAGTGACTTTGATGGTAAGGTCAAAATGGAAATGAATCGTATTAACTTTAGAATATTTACCATCAACATGACCCCTCAAGAGAATCAATATGTCCCAGGTATTGAATATATAGACCTCATTGCTGAAAATGGCGATATCGGAAAAATGGTTGTCGATGATGGAAATACCAAAGAGATTACATATTACATTTATAACGACGCCACAGGTTGGACGCAGGATTCAAAAGGATTGACAACAGAAACCCCTGATCCTGGTCAATTAAAAAATTCTTTTACAGATTTGAACACTGTTCCTTTTTACAATGACACAAACAAAAAAAGCATTGCTCAATGTCAATATGTCGATGTTGATATTGCTATTGTTCAGGGTTCTGATGGTACAAAAATAACATACACTATGGATAAAGGCGATACATACAATTATGCATTTAATGGAACCGATTGGCAACAATTAGAGCAGGCCGGGAATATTTCAGAAATTTTACAAAAAATGGGTTCCTCAGCAGAATTTGTGTCCATTGAAGATTATGTGATCAAGAACAATCGAACAACCTCTGTACAAAAATCTTTTTATGACGGCTCGCAATGGTTACCATTACAGAGTGGGGGCGACGCAGGAACGATTACCATCAAAAATACGAATCCCGGTATCACAGGACAACTCGTTCTTTCAGGCATGCCTGCGAATAATGATGGAAATACACGTATCAGTACTGCAACAGAAGGTGGCGGAAATGCAGGATTAATTTCAATCCAATTGCAACAACTTCAACTGACCGATAAGGCTGAAATTTCATCTGCCAGTAATTCCCAGGGGGATGGCGGCGATGCGGGTAGTATTCGTCTGGGCAATAATGATTATGTCATTCAATTACTGAATACAGAATCTGGTGCCAAAATAAGCACCTCAACAAATGGCCTTGGCGATGCAGGAAATATTGAAATACATTCAAATCAAATATCTCTTAAGAGTACTGGAACCATTGCATCATCCAGTAATGCCCTTGGCAAAAGCGGTAATGCCGGTACGATTTTAATTATATCGGACACAATCACATTGATTGATCCTGGAACCATTGTCAATACATCGACCAATGGACAGGGGGCAGCAGGTAATATATTTCTTTCTGTTAACAATCTGAGTCTTGATCAAAAAGCCAGTATTTCATCCGCCAGTAATAGTATTGGAAAAGGCGGTGATGCCGGAAAAATAACCATCGGACAAACCATTAAAACCGATAATCAGGGCGAACTTGCCATGACCGACGCTTCCAATAAAATTTTTCTAAACAATGACAGTACCATCAGCACATCCAGTGCAGGCGCAGGGAAAGCGGGTAATGTGACATTGAAAGCCAATCAAATAGATATTCATCAGTCATCATCTGTTTCCTCTGCCAATTCATCAGTGGCTGAGATTATTTATACTGTGGATTCTCTAACGGATAGAAATAACTTGACTCCAAAAATCGGGATGGTGGTTGAAGTTGCAGATACTGGAAATGGTAATGCTCAAACGTATATCTACACGGGCCTGTCATGGGAAGCAAAAAATCGACTCAGTTTAAATCGAGTGGACACACTGGATGCGCTAAATACGATCACTGCCACTCCTGGTGATATCGCTAAAGTCACGGATGCTGGCGAAGGCTTCTCTAAAAATTTTATTTATACAGGACAAAATTGGGTTGAAATTGTCAGTGATAAAACCGTTCAAGTCTATGTTGTAAATACAATTGAAGAACGGGATACCATTGAGCCTGAAAAAGGAGATGTTGTTGAGATTGTCAATGCACAGGGAGATCTTCTTGAAACATACACGTTTGATAGTAAAAATTGGGTTGCAACACAATGGACAACGCTTTTGGATGGTCAAACAGCCAAAGCCTTTCAGGTGAATTCTTTAGATAAAATCAGCCTTCAACGAATCAATAATGGAGATCGTGCAGATGTTTTCACGAATGATCAGGTGAATTCTTTAGATAACATCAGTCTTCAACGAATCAAGATTGAGGGTCGTGCAGATGTTGCCACGAATGATCAGGTGGATCATTATATTTATGCCGGCAATGCATGGAAACCAATATCAAAAGCAGGCGATGCCGGTAAAATTGATATTTATGCAAAAAATGAAGTAAAACTATATACCGGAGGTTCTTTAAATACTGAAGCTATCAGCTCAGGTGGTGGACAAATATCCATCCACGGAGAACGCTCGCTTTACTTGTTTAACGGGTTGATCACTGCCAGTGTTCAAAAAGGATTTGGTAAAGGTGGTGATATCACAACACAATCAAAATCAGTCTTAATGAATCATAGTGGTATAGAAGCAAACGCTGTTGAAGGTGATGGTGGTGCGATTTTTATCACCACCGAACAATATATCAAATCAGATGAAAGTTCAGTGACAGCAACATCCGAACGTGGCAATGATGGAACGGTAAAAATTGATGCCCCAAAAGTGGATATCAGTAAAGGTCTGGTAATTTTACCGACAAATTTTCTGGATGCTACGCGATGGGTCAAAACACCTTGTGCCCTTCGTTCGGGAGAATCTGTCAGCCGCCTTGTGGTTGAGGGCCGAGATGCTGTTCCGACATCATTGGTTGATTGGCAGCCAAGTCCAAGCTCGGATTTTACAGAATCGGGTAACTCATCAAAAAATAAAAAATCAAGTCGCTTGAACCGCCCAACATTGTTGGGTCCCAATAATAAATTGGCCATGTAAGCCGATACGTTTCTCTAAGTCCTAACGGTTTCGTTTGAATAGAACGATTGAATTTTGCAGTAACAGAAATTAACAGAAAAAGGAGACAATGGAATGCAGCAAAAACGAATTTATCTAATCCTTCTGGTATTCACATTAATATGTATCACAAGTACTCGACAAACATGTCAGGCAGAAGATGAGCCTTTGCCTGAGAATGCCCTTGAGAGTACAGGCGATGTGCCGCTTTTACTACCGCCATTAAAAGAAGAATCCGACCAGCGCCTGTCTTCGGCTGCATCTGTTTATGTAAAAAGATTCAAACTTAAAGGAAATACTGTTTATTCAGATGATGAACTGGCCTTTATTGTTTCTCCCTACGAGGAACGTAAAATTTCATCGGAAGAATTGCATGATGTCAAAAATAAAATTTCGCTATTTTATTATACCAATGGTTATGTCAATTCAGGAGCGGTTATCCCTGATCAGAAAATAACCGACGGCTATATTACCATTAAAATTATTGAAGGTACATTACCGAAAATTTCAGTGACAGGAAATACACATCTCAAAAGCAAGTACATTTCCAGACGCCTTGAAATTGCCACCGGTGACGGGAAAGCCCCCTTAAACATCAATACCCTTCAAGATCGGCTGAAAATTATCAAACAAAACCCACGCGTTGAAAATATCAATGCCAATTTAAGTCCGGGACTCAAATTGGGTGAAGCAGAGCTGGAAGTGACCATAAAGGAAGCCAGACCTTATTTTTTGACAGTTGAAGTCAACAACAGCAATTCTCCCAGTGTGGGTGCTTATCGGGCTGATATTCAGTTTGAACATATCAATGTTTCTGGCTGGGGAGACAGTTTTCGTTTAAAATATGGTATTACCGAAGGTTTAGACACCTATTCAAGCAAATACGAAATTCCATTCACCCGTTGGGGAACAACATTTTCTTTGGAAGCAGATCGCGCAAAATCGGTGGTTGTTGCCCAACCCTTTGATGATAAAGATATCAAAGGGGATACCACAACAATGGGATTTGGATTCAAACATCCTTTTTACAAAACCGTGTCCTCCGAACTTCTGATGGGGCTAAAATTTGAACACCGAAAAAGCAATACATATATGATGGGCATGAACATGAGCTTTACCAGTGGTGTTGATAATGGTGAAAGCAAAGTATCGGTTGTCCGTTTCTCTCAGGAATGGATTCAAAGAAGTCTTGAACAGGTTGTCGCAGCACGATCGACATTCAGTTTTGGGCTTGATGTTTTAGATGCTACGAAAGCTGACGCTCCCCTCAATGCAGAGGATACCGCTGCTATGCCCAATGGTACGTTTGCTGCATGGCTGGGACAGTTTCAATGGATCAGACGAATTGCAGAGACACAGTTAATCGCACGCCTGGATTTACGTCTTTCCGATAGCCCGCTTCTCTCCATTGAAAAATTTGCCATTGGTGGTCGTGCAACAGTGCGCGGATATCGAGAAAATTTAATGACACCTGACAATGGATTGATTGCTTCACTGGAATGGCGTGTTCCCGTTGCTCAGTGGAATATTCCGGCACTCACAAAAAATCAAAAACAAGGCATGGTTTATCTTGCACCCTTTTTTGATTATGGTTTGGGGGGAAATACAAAGTCACCCGATCCAGCACCACGATCCATATCAAGCCTGGGTTTAGGTTTGCGTTGGTCCATCAGTGAAAAAATTTATTCGGAAATTTATTGGGGATATGCATTGCGTGATATCGATCGATCAACAGAATATGACCTTCAGGATGATGGTTTGCATTTTATGGTTTCTACAAGTATTTTTGAATAAGGTTGATACATGAAATATAAAGGATTGAACAGCATCATTCTTTTGATGATTTTTTGGACAATCGCTGTTCAGGCTGAGTCTCAAAGTCCTCTTGATCAAAACTCACCATTTCTGCCATCCCTGGACAATGAACAACCCCAGTTGTCACAATTGGGGAAGACTTTTATTTCAAAAATTCATTTAAAAGGAAACACTGTTTTTGATCGAAAAACGCTGGACATTATTCTCACCCCCTATGAAAACAAAATCGTCACAGCAGAAGAACTTCATGATATTAAAAATAAGCTGACACTGTTTTATATTTCAAAAGGATATGTTAATTCAGGATGTGTCCTTGGGGATCAACGGATTGAAGATGGTCAGATAACCTATCATATTATCGAAGGCACGCTGGATGATATTCGCATTGAAGGCAATCATCGGTTAAAAGATAACTATATCCGTTCGCGGGTGAGACTTTCAACCGGCGATGGCAAGGTGCCGTTTAATATCAACGACCTTCAAACCCGTTTAAAACTACTCAAACAAGAACCTGTTATTGACAATATCAATACGTATGTCAGACCAGGACTTCATCCAGGAGAAGCTCAGCTCAAAGTGGTTGTTCAGGAGGCAAGACCTTATCAGGTGAAAGTGGATTGCCATAATCATAATTCACCGGGCATTGGTAGCTATCGGGGTGATATAAAATTCAGCCATTCAAATTTTTCGGGTTGGGCTGATTCCCTGGCATTTCATTATGGTGGAGCAGAAGGCCTTAACAATTATCTTCTATCCTATCAACTTCCCATCAACCGCTTTGATACACGATTGAAACTTGAATTCAACCACTCACAAACGCGCGTGGTGTCAAAATCATACAGCCCTCTTGATATTCAGGGGGACACATCGTCTTTCAGCCTTGGTATCAATCATTTTTTATATCGTACACCATCGACAGATCTGACATTTGGAATGGCCCTTGAAAATCGTGTCAGCCATACAGAAATGCTTGGAAAACGCATCAGTTTTTCATCTGGTGTTGAAGATGGTATCAGTAAAGTATCTGTTTTTCGATTCACCCAGCAATGGCTTCATCGAAGCCTTTATCAGGTAATTGCCTTCCATTCCTCATTCAATCTCGGCCTGGATCTTATGGATGCCACCATACACGAAGATAATGCCATCCCTGATGGTCAATTTAAATCCTGGCTGGGGCAAATTCAATGGATTCGACGACTGGCTTTGTTCAACAGTCAGGTGATTACGCGCCTTGATGTCCGCATTGCAGACGATTCTATGTTAGCCATTGAAAAATTTTCAATGGGAGGATTTTCAACGGTTCGTGGATATCGAGAAAATCTCATTGTTTCAGATAGCGGATATATTGCCTCTCTGGAATGGCGAATACCTGTTGGCCATTGTCCATTCCCCGGTCTTTCCCAAAAAACAACCGATGGTCAAGTGGTCCTCGCCCCTTTCCTGGATTATGGAAAAGGAAGCAATCATACCAAAGATACAGAACTGAACCCTGATCAAATCTACAGCGCAGGCTTAGGATTCCGATGGCAAATCGAATCATCCATTTTTGCTGAATTGTATTGGGGAAGCGCACTAAAAGATGTTGAGAATGAGGCAGATTCAGATATTCAGGATGATGGAGTTCACTTTTTGGTTTCTTATCATTTCAATCCATAATCTTGTATCTTGACATGTGGACATATCCTATATCTGAATATTCCCATTCCTAAAATTTAGATACCGTTGCCATTTTGTCCAATCCTTTTATAAGCTTATTTCTTGAATCACTTTGATCTTGCTTCCAACAAAAATCAAAACATATGCTTTAAGATTTTTTAGCGATTGAATTTCTTCAAGTTGCAAATACTTTTTTACTTGAGCAACCGCTTCATCTGTTTTGGTTTTCAATCCTTTTTCACTGGCCTTGCTCAAATATTTTAATTCAAAAAGAAACTGATATTTTGGGTAAAAGGGGGGCCGATAAAGTAACAGAATATCCGGGTATTTGCTTTCAATCTCTGGTTCGCTTTTAATAAAATATAGTTTGGACAGGGATGTAAACCCTACAAAAAGTGCTTTGATATATTTTTCATCAAATTTTTTATAGTCCTGATTGGACAGCGTTTTCAATGCATTGTCAATAATATCTAAAAATGGCTCGATGGTATTACTTTCAGCCAGTTTTATTAATGCGTCGCTGACGCTTACAGTATCGAAATCAAGCTTATTTTGATTTTTGATAAAATAAAGAAAAAATTCCCTGTAAAGCTCTTTTATTACATAATTGGGAATAGAAAAGTTCAGCTGGTTTAAAAAGGCGGATTTAATACTAACCAGTCCAAGATAAAACAAAAGACTGACAAAATCATTCCGATTAAAATCTCGTTCAAAACTAAATTGTCTGGTTAAGAAGGCTCTTGTCTGGTTCAAGGCCATCAGTTCTTCTAAAACAAGGCTGTTGCGAAAGGGTTCCTGTAAAGCGAATAATTTTTTTATTTTTCCATAATCGCTGGCAATGTTAGTATCAATCAGTTCATCAGGCGGTATGTCATTTTTTTGAAATTCATTCAAATAGTATAACACCATGTCAGGATTGTATATACTTTCACTGGCATGTCGTGAAAAAAGATAACCATTATACAGTTGCTTGATTTCTTGCATAAGTGCTGCATGATTCTGATTGGGCAAGATGGATGAAACGAGCTGTTCAACTTCTTGATGGGTAAATCCAAGCATGTCATGTAAGCTTTTCTGGGTTGAAAAATTCTTTGTGATATTGAATCCACTGGTCATGCTATCCAAAGTAATCGGCGTAATTCCTGTTCCGAAAAAAAATTCCACTATGCCATCACCGGTCGCTGCTTTTATGGTTTCATAAAATTTCCGCACAAAACCATTTTCTCCCACAAAAGATTGAAAACCTTTAAAATTAAAGGCAAGGATTTCATTGGCAAAATGATCGTATTCATCAATAATTACAAAGATCTGACTTTTTCCATATGCATTGAACAGTTTCATGAGCATGGTGTTTGGTTTAGTGTCTGAGAGTATTTCTCGTTTATCTGTATCACTGATTTGACCGTATCGTTCGATAAAGCCTTTTATGCCATCTTTCACATTATTCAAAAAACCGTGAACCGTGCTATCCGTCGTACTTGTGTCAATCCTTGAAAATTCAAAGTAAAGCACATGATAAGTGTTTGCTCTAGCGGTGGGGTGTTTTCCAATGTAATACTTACCGAATATTTCATCAAAATTTTCTTTATGCTCCAATCCGTAATAATAGCGCAATTGAGAAACAAACAGGCTTTTTCCAAATCGTCTTGGCCTTAAGAAAAAAAAATAAGGCTCGTCACTTTCTTCCAGATGTTCGATATATTTTGTTTTATCTACATAATGATACCCATCTCGAACCAGCCTTTTAAAATTGCTGATGCCGTAGGGTAATTTTATTCTTTGGGTGTTCATGACCGTACACTCCTTTACCAGGTGCTGGAAAATGATAGCGACTTTTTAGGAATGCACCATAACTAATGGTGTATTTCCTTGCCATACAGAAACATGGCGAACAGATGACGTTCAAATAAAACGGCCCTGTCAATTATTTCGTAACAACTGTACCCCACTGTTTTAACTTATCAATAAACACCTTTCGGTCAATAGGTTTGGAGATATAATCGTTCATACCGGCATTAACGCACGCTTCCCTGTCACCTTTCAAGGCATTGGCGGTCATGGCAATAATTGGAATAGTTTTCCATTCCGGTTGACTCCGGATATGCTGTGTTGCCTGAATGCCATCCATTTCCGGCATTTGGACATCCATTAAAATCAAGTCATAAGATTTCTTTTCAAGGGCTTCAATGGCTTGCCTGCCATTTTCTGCAATATCCACTTGCGTAAAGCTTGCCTGTTTGAGAATTTCAAGGGCGACATGACGATTGAACACATTATCCTCAACAAGTAAAATAGAAAATGTTTCAAATGTTTGTTCACAGGTTGGTTCTGAAGTGGGTATAACTTTTGCTATTTTTCTATTTTTTGTGAAGAGAGTATCCAGTATGACAGATAATCGCCTTGGCATCACCGGTTTTGCAATATAGTCTGCTGAGAGTTGACTGTACTCTCTTGCATCGGTTAAATCTCCCATGAGAATCACAGGAATTGATGATAGATCTGATTTGTTCCGAATAATTTCCAGTATTTTCCGACCATCAAGATCAGGCATATCTTTATCCCAGAAAATAGCATGAACGGGGCGTTGCGCAACATGCATTCTCTGAAGCAGCATAATTGCTTCATCTCCTGAATGGGCTTTTTCTGTAATACATCCAAACGATTGAATCATTTCATCAATGGCTATCAGAGCATGAGGGTTGTCATCCACAAGCACAATCCGTTTATTTCGAATGTCCGCCGGTCCTCGCAATGATTTTTGAAGACTTGATTCAAGTCCGAAAGAGGCTGTAAAAGAAAAATGACTGCCTTTACCTTCTTGCGTTTCTGCCCAAATTTTCCCCCCCATCAATTCGGCCAATTGTTTGCAGATGGTCAAGCCCAGACCGGTCCCACCATACTTTCTTGTGGTTGAACTATCTGCCTGGGTAAAAGGCGTAAATAAATTTTTCATACCCTCCTGAGATATGCCAATACCGGTATCTTGGACTGAAATCACCAATCGGGTATCTTGTTGAGTTTGATGAACCACGATGACCTGAATAAAAATTTCACCAGTATCTGTAAATTTAATGGCATTATTGGTCAAATTGACAATGATTTGTTTCAGACGCAAAGGATCGCCAATAAGATTCAATGGAACGTTTGCAGCAATATGGATAATAAACTCAATACCTTTTTGGGATATTTTTCCGCGAAACATGTCAGCAATGGAATGAAAAACATCCTGAAGATTAAAGGCCATTTTTTCAAGCTCCATTTTTCCAGACTCTATTTTTGAAAGATCCAGGATATCGTTAATAATTCCCAAAAGGGTATTTCCCGATGATTTAATAATGGTCAAATATTCTCGCTGGCGACTGGTCAACTGGGTCTCCAAAACAAGCTCTGTCAAATTAATAACAGCATTCATGGGTGTTCGGATTTCATGGCTCATATTGGCCAGAAACACACTTTTCGCTTTATTGGCGATTTCAGCCTCTAAAGCCATCTGACTGGCCATTTCCTGAGCTTTTTTTCGCTGTTCTATTTCCAGTCGCATTTGCTCATTGGTTTTCGTCAGTGCTTCTGTTCGTTCATCAACAATTTCTTCAAGGCGAAACCGATGCTGATTGATGGTATCCAGCATATTATTCAAAGCAAATCCCAAATGTGCAATTTCATCTTTTGACTTGGACTGAAACCGGGCCTGTTCATCACCCGACTGAACTTTCATCACCACAGCCCAAAGGCTTCGAATGGGTTTGATGACTTTTCGCGCAATGAGATCAAGAATAAACAACAAAATCAGTAAAGAAATAGTGACAGAAATAATCATCCAACGAACAATACTTTCCTGAAGCTGCGACCCTGTTTCTAAAGATTGATACCCAATATTTTCAGCGGTTTGAGAAATATCTGTAAACCGATTCATCAATTCCTGACTCAAGGCATCAAATTGTTTATGAATGACCTGAATTTTTTTTTCTGTGGTAAAATGCCTGCTAATCAGCTCATCCAGTTTTTGAAGATAGGAACGGATACGATCGTTGATAATTTCCGATTGTTTGAGTTTATTTTCAAAAGAAGCAAATACCATGCGCAGGGCTTTATGTTCAGAATCGGTTTTATGGTGAACATAACGATCTAAAAAACGACCCAAATTTAATAAGGGCTTGAGCAAAGAAAATTCACTGCTCATCAAAATGGTGGAACTGAGGACTTGAAAGCTTGATTCGATTTGCGTTTGACTCAATCGCTGGTCTGTTTCCAACTGAATCAAGCTGTTAAAGGCATTTTCATATTGGGTTAATACGGTATTGACCGGTTCTGTTTTTCCCAAAAAATGCTCATCAAAAGGGCTGGGGTTAAAATTTGCTAATTGCTGCCGAATGCGAGCAATGGTCTCACCAAATTGCTGATCTGCCTCTACGTGACTTTGTGTCTGAACAGCACGTTCCCAAAAACGTAATTTCCAAAAATCCTGTTTGATTTTTTGCACATCTTTTTCAATATAAGCAGCTTTTTGAACTTTTTCAGCACCTTGAGACAATTCATTTATAAAAACAGCGAGTTCTATATATCCAATACAAAAAAGCAAAATCAACAAGCCGGCAATAACATAAAAACGATGTTTTGTGCTGATAATCATTGAAGTACCAATTAGTTCTCTATAATCATCAAATCTACAAGAAGTATTGAATCAACACTATTTCCCTGTAGATATTGTGCTGCATTCTGGATAGCTAAAAATCCCATTTGATGCGGATTTTGAGCAATGGTTGCTGTCAGCATATTTTTTTTGATACTGTCCATAGCTTCAGGGATAGCATCAAACCCAACGGTTACTTTTGGAAGTTTTTTTTTCATTGTCTGAAAGGCCTGGATAACACCAATAATCATTTCATCATTATGCGAAAAAATTGCATCGACTTGAAAATCATTTTTTAGCAATCGGATCATTGATGATCGGGCTTTGTCGCGATCAAAATCAGCCACTTCTCGTGTAATAATTTTCAGCCCTGGATACTTATTGATGGCATCATTAAACCCTTTGCCACGATCATGGGCAGCGGAGGTACCGGGAACCCCTTCAAATTCGAGAACCTTTCCCTTATTTCCAAGCCGTTGAGCAATATATTCACCCGCCATTCGACCGCCTGCTTCGTTGTCAGATTCAATATGAGAAATGACTTTTTCAGATGATGCCACCTTTCGATCCACAGTCATGACCGGTATTCCCTCAGCAGTAGCCAATTCAATTGCTGGCATCACACTTTCTGCGTTTGTGGGGTTAATAATAATAATGTCGGATTTTTTTTCCACAAAAGACTGGATATCAAGCAATTGTCTGGTATCATCATTTTTAGCAATTCCGGTCAAAAAGTGCATCCCAAATAGCTCAGCAGCCTGTGAAGCACCATCAAGCAACGCTTTAAAAAAGGGGGTATCATCGGCCAGAGTCATAGCGACTGTTTTATCAAAACTATCGAAGGTAATGAGATCAAGTGGCGTTGTGGTAATATCAGGGTTAGATTTTCCTTTCAACCCTTGTGCAGCCAGCATGACTCCATACTCTCCCATCAGCTCAGGATGTTGTTCAACAGTGGCATGAATTCGATTGCTCCGCATTTCTGATCGGACTTCATCAATATTATCATAGGCACCAATCCAAACTTGATCTGTCAGACCAAACATATCCAGTGATTGAACAGCTCCGATGGCCATGTTATCGTTGGCACAAAAGATGGCATTAACATCACTGTGTTTTTGTATGAGCGTGGTCACCACAGATAGCGCCTCCTCTGTATGCCAGTTGGCCGTTTCACTGGCAACAATTTTAATATCACTATCTTTTGTGATGGTATCAATAAAACCTTGTTTTCGCAACTCTGCATTTTCAACACCACGGATCCCCTCAATGACAATCACCGTGCCCTTGTTTGACATTTTTTGTCTCAGATAATTCCCTACAAGACTTGCACCTTTGTAATTATCAGAGCCGACAAACGGGATAGAAATATTCATTTTTTCCAATGTGGTTTTATGCAGAGGATTATCAATATTGATGACCACAATCCCATTGTCCAACGCTTTTTTGCAGGCTGGAATCAATTTTTCCGAATCAACGGGCGCAATGACAATTGCACCATATTTTCGCGCGATTAAATTCTCAAGCATACCGATCTGGCGCGTAACATCTGTTTCCCGCTCAACACCAAAAACTTCAATGGGAATACCATGTTGTTCCGCATATCTTTTGGCACCTTCTTCCATTTTTATAAAAAAAGGATTGGACAACGCTTTCATGACCAGAGCGACTTTTTTTTCATTTCCGGAAAACGCTGGGGTTGAAACTAAAAAAAGTAAAAGGGTAACAGTAATCAGTCTTTTCATTGCTCACCTCCTGGGAATCGCTGAACGTAAAAAATAAATTTTTCATTTGAATATATATGGATTATGCGGCAAAGCTGACTTTATCAGATGAGGCTTTTTTTGCTGCCACGGGTTTGTTTTCCAATTAAGCAGAAAGGCTGTCAACCGCTCTATCAAAAGCCTCTTTCAGTTCAGATAATAATCGGTCAACTTCAATAAGCGCTTTTTTTTCGTTGTTAAAATTGGCATGGGTCAGGCGTCGCATCATGTATTGATATAAACCATTAAGATTATCGGCAAGATCTTTTTCCTGATCGCGGTCCAGTGCGCAATCTAACTCAGTTAAAATGGCCAGGACTTTAGAGATATTTTCCCCTTTGATTCTCGGGTCTTCCTTTTCCATGCCCATGATGGCAAAGCGTGTAAAACGAATGGCCCCTTCAAAAAGGAGAGAGAGTATCTTCCCTTTATTTTCGGTATGTTGTGTTTCTGAATTTTTGTATGCTGTATATCCCATTGATTTCATAGATATCTCCTTGCTTAAACTGTTTGGGACAATGATTGGGATCATAACAAAGCGCATGCCTTATTGATCGTATGTTTTTCAGAAAAGATTTAGGTACGTTATCTATCGTTGCTGTTTTATCTATACCATCATCACTTTTTAGTTTTCCAAAACCTTTTTCCTAAAAAATATAGCACATAATATACCATCGGAATAGAAGAAATAAAAGTTAATTATTTGAATGGGGGGCGGACCAAGCTAATTCATTAAGTTTACAAGAAATCACTCTCAAAAAGAGCAATATAGAAATAAATATCAGGAAAAGTTAATAAGTTAAGAGTTAAGAACGTCCACCTTTGCACACTCAATACCCAGCAGGGTTGTTTGGTATTTCTGTTTCGGACTGTTGGGTGTATCGGGTATGGTCATGGTAATACGATTATCTTTTAACAGGGGTTTTATGTAATTGTTGATAAAGGTTTCACGATGTTTCATATTTAAGATATCCATCAACTCGCGAATAGATTTCTCTTCTGCACACATTCTTAATAGTTTTATTATTTTTTTTGAAAAGTTATCACTTGTCCGGTAGTTGTCCGGTAGTTGTCCGGTAGTTGTCCGGTAGTTGTCCGGTAGTTGTTCCATCGTTTCTCTATCGACTTGATCAGAAATATTATTCCATTCTTTTTTACAGAACTGAACCTGAAATGAATAGCCTTTTTCATGAAAGAGTACCTCAATTTCAGGATATCCTTTTTGTGTAGAACGATAAATTTTTTGAATACCGGTCCCCCAAGCCTCCATAAGTTTCATTTGCTTAAAAATCTTTGCAAGGATCCGATTTCGAATAATTGAACGACCATTCCCCAATTCTTCTATAGACAAAGTATCCGGTAAGGTTCCCGGACTGGTTATTTCAAGCTGATGATCAAATATGGCAATTTTAATATCGCTGCCCATTTGAGAATAATCCCGATGGACAATGGCATTAATCACAGCCTCACGGATGGCCTCCAGCGGATACTCCCATCTATCCTGCCGATAAATTTCACCAATTTTTGATGACAGTGCAATATTTTTTTGAATAAAAGACATACAGGCTTCTGGGGCACGATATACTGGCAGATCAATGGTGATTTGATCGATAAAAATATCCATTGTCGTCCCTTTAAAACGTGCGCATTCTATTTTAGCGAAAGGAAACAAAGAAAGCCGATGGTCAGCATCTGAAAGAAGTACTGCAGCTCTGGAAAAAAAGGATTGATTGCCTTCTTGAATGATCAATCCTATATTGTACAATTTGCTCATGTCAAGAATATGGCCGGTACTTTTTTGAAAAGCTATGATAAATGAGGCGAAATCATTTTCTGATCCATTAAAATCATATACAGGTTCAGCATCAAAAGAAATTTTTCGTCGTTGTCGTTCAAGTTCTTCAAGTGTTTCAATGGATGCCAAACGATTGGTAGATCCAACTCGGATATATGTTCCTTTATGTTTTCCTTTTTTTCTAAGATAATAGGGCTTACCTGAACCTGGAAATACATCAATAATAAGCACGTTCTTCTTTTCAACAGACTGAATGTAAATTTCAGGAATGATATTGGGAACGCAGTGATCAGAAATGTGATTGGCAATCTGTTCTTCTAATAAAAAAATCTCCTCGTCGGATAAGCCTATTACCTGTCTGGGATGATCTTTAACTCCAAAAACAATCTTACCTCCGGCACCGTTGGCAAAGGCGATGACTGTTTTCGCAACGTGATCGCCTTTTGGGAATTTTTCTTTGAATTCCAGGCGGCGGGATTCTGGCTGGCGACAAATATTTTGATTTGTTGATTGCATTGTAATATCCAAGATTCGTCTGATTTAATAATGGGCTATAATTTTTCTCATTTCTTTATACTGATAATTATTGATCAGACACGTCACAGTTGAGGCAAAAAAGGCCGATATGTTCCTATTCCCATTAACAATACTGCCACCATGATGACTCTCAATACTGACAAGAAACCATTAACAGAAGGTGAAATTAACCATAGATTTACCATTTGAGAGGTATCTACTGGACCATTCCATTTTAATTGAACCGATTGCCATGTCCACCCAGGCAAGCCAGGGCCAGTTTGAACAACGGCATCCCTGGTAGATTGATTTTCTGTGCCGCTAAAGAGTTGTGCCTTTGATTGTGACATGCTTGAGAAACTACCTGCTACGTTGTTGTACTCCAATTTTTTAGATTTTGGTGATGCCATCTGCCGCGTGATATTGGGACTTTCAGACATCTGGGGATACGTATGTCGTTCAAGTTGTGGGAATAAACCCGAACGAATCTGATGCATCATAAATGGAACCACAAAAACACTGAATAAAACAACGGCACAAACAAACCATAACTGTATCAACGATTGAAATCGGCCTTCAGGGACAATACGCAACAAGGCAATGACGGCCAACAAATGAAGCCATGTCAATTGCGGGGCTGAGGGTTCATGAAATGTCAATATCATCGTGATCAATGCCAGAATGGCCCATTGTATGTTTTTAAGATGATAGATCGCCATGACAATGATGAGTGCTATAAAAAAGTCTAACAACCGCCATCGTTCAAACCATGAGCCGGTAATCGTATCAACGCCGCTGGCAGAAAACAAACGCCAGCCCGGAGGTAAATTTAAGCTTGCTTGAACAGTGTTCATGGAATGATCCCAACCAATAGCAGGCAATTTTTTGATACTGTCAGTATAACGAGATTCAGCAGTCATATTTAATTGTCCTGTCCTAATTTCAATGCCTGATTGATTGTCGTGAAGCGTAATCAGTTGGTCTTCGCCAGAAAAGGAGACCCGTCCCAAGTGAATATTTTTTTTCATATTCAACCGCCAGTTCTGATGAATCATGCCTCTAATGGTGTCCTGAATAGAATAGCCTTTGCCATCAAAATCCAGCCATAACTTTCTGTCAAGCACCAGTTGATCAGGCGGTGGTTCTGGATCACCACGCCTTTGTTCTTGAAAAATAATGGGGATAGAGGAAATTTGATAGGCTGGATAGTGTTGCCATTGTTGCGGCACGCCTGATGTTTTGGGATCAATACCATTGATGTTCATGAGTTTGACCATCCTGAGTTGCGTTTGCGCCTTGAAACTCCATATTTCAGATTTTTTCAATAAAAAATCGGGTATCAACTGATGAACAGGTTTGTAAAAACGGGTGGTGATCAGAATCTCAAATTCTCCGGGTTGTACCTGAATTCGCAAATGCTTTTTTTGTTCAATTTGAATCGGCAGAGGGCTTTGAATATTCATAAGCATTGATGTTTCAGGCAACACCTGCTGAAAAAACTCTTCTCTGCTTTGTCCGGATACGGATAATTGAAAGCAATGGGTCATGATCATGGGGATATCATCCGTAATCAAGCGATACACACGAACCTGGATACGATTGTCAGAAGGGTTTTTGATATTTCCAGCACGGAGCCACAACCGATAATCCTTTGAAATAAACGGATCATGGATTGTTTTTCCGTTTAATTTCAGGCTCAATATGCCTGTATTTTCAGGAATCCATATGGCTTTCGGAAGATCCGCGTACAAAAATTGCCCTGTGATATGGAATTCTCCTTCTGGCAAAAAAATAGCAGGATGGTTTTGTTTTTCAATAACAGGCAGCGATTTCTTTTGCTGAAACACGGACACAGGCCAACAATGATTTTGTCCTGGGATTAATATCCATTGTTCTTTAAAGAGAATACCCTGGATGGAAAATTTTCCGCTGTCATTACTCAGGTCAAGGTTGATAGTGGATAACCAGGAACAATGCTTATTTTTAAGGTTATTATATTCAAACGGGCAAAATTCATTGTCTTTATTGTGTAGTACCCATTGCTTCCAGGGTTTTAAGTCATCAGGGATATAAACGGACGGGGTTTCTTTTGCGAAAGATATGTTTACCCAAAAAAGGATAATGACCATTGCCATGACTGGCAGTAATTTTTTTATATCCATATCATTCCTAAAAACTAGCGGTCGCCCTCCTCTAAAATTTGATTAACAAATATAATCAAACATGGGCGCATGCCCATAAAGCTATCGTTTATGACCTTCAGGCTAAACCTTTCGCCAGCAGTCTTTTGTAGAAATGTACAGCCAATAAATCCCCATGTACAGACGTGCGTCTCTACTATTGGTTATCTACAGTGCTGAATAGCAGATACAGAACGACGCATAGCCATAATGCCAAGCATCAGTAATATACTAAAAAATAAAATCATCCCCCACTCGGTTAATGTTGGAACTGAAGTATATTGTGCCATCCGAATATTGTCTGATGTTGTATAGGTAAGCGCATATGGCGTGGCTTGAGCAAGATTTCCAGCCACATCCTTTACTTGAATATAAAGCAAGTATTGGCCTTCACCGGCTTGAAGAGAATATTCATGCCCCGGAGCGGTAAAATTATTCCATCCACAATTGCCATAGGTTGTTTCACTGATACAGACCTGATCAATAATTTCATCTGCACCAATCGTTAATGAAACCAATTCCGTGTCTGTTGTATCAGGGCCTGTTACAGATAAATTCCCGGGTGAAGTAGTATCAACGGTCAGCGGGCCGGCTTTTGTTGTTGGCCCCATGGTTGGAGGAGCAGGAAAAGCAGCTTGATAGGGTGCAATATAAAAATAATATGTTCCGTCAGAAACCGTCAAATTTATATCATCCGCAGCATTATTACTGATCTGAACATCAGAAGCATCAACAGTATAAGAGGATAAACTGGTCAGTGTATAGTAATAGCCATTAATCGTACTCACTGTTGCATATGTCCAACCAATATTGATCGTTGTTAATGAAGATGGCTCGGCATGCGAATTCGATACTATCGCAACTTCATCAAGCGCCAGAGAGCAATCATAATGACCAAAGACTGCAATAATAGCGAGAGACATAAAAGTAACACTTAACAATTTTAAATAATTTAAATATCCCATTTTTTAAACTCCTTATCATCAAGAAAAACCTGAACATCAATCCCATGATTGATGTTCAGGTTACTGAATAATTATTATTCTACACCAGACCATGACCCCTTGGCAAACTGGAAGGCAATATTCTGAGCCGTTCGATAGGTTCCAAATTCATAAGCATCAAATCCAATACCACCTTTAGGCTCGAAAACAAGAACATAGTCAGTATCCGGTGTCAGGCCTGTAATTTTGAATTTTCCTGTTCCGCCCGTTACAGCAACAGCTTTAACATAGTTGAAAGCAGTTGTGTACACATATACAGTTACTGATAGATTCGCATCTGCCGGTAACAGTGTACCAGGTAAGTCTCTAACCGTCCCGTTGATTTCATTGTTCAAGGTTCGTTCAAGGGTGATAATTACGGAAACACCTGTTTTGAGATTTGCTTTTGACTTGTCAGGATATCCAACACTTGCCCCTTTGACAGTCACTTTATAATCAGACACAGCAAAACCATTTTTGGTTACCGGTAAACTGTTGAATACAAAATTACCACTCAGGTCTGCCTGAACACTCTTATACAGCGGCAAAGATTCAGACCACAGTTCAACAGTTACATTGGCCAAAGGTCCGCTTTCTGTCCTTGCCTGACCGCTGATTTTTCCGCCTGTTGTCAATGTGACAACAAGTGTTTGACCAATGGTCACTGCAACCTGTTTTTTCGGATAACTGACGTGGGTTACGGTAATCACATAATCCAAAGCATCTGGAATGTTGCTGATTGTAAACTGACCATTGGTTCCTGTCCATGCATCCGCACTTACATTACCTGCCTGCGCCGAGAATGCTGTTACCCAGGCATTGCTAACAGGAGTACCACTCGTTAACTGAACCACACCTTGAATGATCACCGCTTTTTTCAATTGTATCACCATAGACAATTGATCTTGCGTAATGCTTACTGTCACTGTCTTTTTGATGTATGATACAGACGCATCAGGAGATATGGTTAAAACATAATCCGTGGCGGATGAAATACCTCCTATTTCAAAACTTCCATCATCTGCCAGACCGCCTTTGTAATAAAATCCAGTGGATGAAGACTGGAGAACAATTTCTGCATTGCTGATCGCCTGAGCGGTATCTTCTGAAAGAACCACACCTGCAATCTTCAAGCCTTGTTTCAAGATAAAATTGACTCCCGTTGCTCCGGCAGAAATATTTGTTTTCGTTTGTTTGACATATGACTGACTGGCCTGTGGAATGGCTTTGACCACATAATCACCGGCCGCAGGCAATCCCTTGATAGTATATGTACCATCAATTGCTGAATAAACGCCACTGCCAACACCTTTTGTCGCCGATGAAGCACTGACCCAAACACCAAATATGCCCCGTGACTGTGAATCTCTGATGGTACCCTTGATACTAAATCCTGTCTGGATTGTGATATCAATAGTTTCCTGATCACCTTCCAAAACGCTGACACTTTGCGCCAATGCCCTGGTCTGAACAGATCCGGTTGAATGATAGTAAGCAATGGGAATATCTGTTTTCTTTGCAGAAACAATATAATCCGATCGCGCATCCAAGCCACCTAACAGATAGGTTCCATCAGCAAGGGTTGAACAACTCGACCAGGCATCAGCCTTACCCAATGATTGCGCTTCAACATATACACCCGCAGCAACCGGTGTTCCATCAGATTTGAGAATTCGACCTGTAATTTGAGCGCCGGTGGTCAATATAAAATTAACCTGATTATCAGGATCTACATCCGCTGTATTGACAATGGCCGCCTGACTTTTTGTGAACACATCATCAAAATATTGCAACTTGTACTTATTCGACCAGACAGACACGTAATAGTCAGCATTGTTCAATCCAGTGATCCGGTAGGCGACCACTTTATTTCCTGTATACTTCACTGTTGTACTTCCAGAAGCTCCATTGTCCGAGAAAGCCTGGACAGCAACACTATCAACACTCACGACTTCATTCGGAAATGTGACTGTTCCGGAAATTTCTGGGACAACATCCGGTAACGTAAAATTGACATCCGATCTATTCGCAGTCAACACATTAATTTTGTTGGCATTTGATAATTGAAGTTTACCATCGTAAATCTGTTTTGGATAACTGGTTGACCAGAGTTCAAGGATATAATCTGATGCTGGCTTCAAGCCATCGATGGTATATCCGATATTTCCGGAACCAGATACGGTAATCGACTTACACTTATCAACCACCAATGTGTTTGAACATGCACTAATAGTGACCTGACGACCACTTTTAATATTATTTACCGTTCCACCAATGGCTCTGGAGGGTAACGCAAGTATAAAGTTGGCATCATTTCGATTGCCAGTCACCGTTACGTTAGCTGTTTGAGTGGCATATCCCATTGCCTGAATCATTGTCTCGTAAGTTCCAGCGATGACATTATGAACACAGTACGGAGCAGAAAGCAGGGTATTTCCCGTTACCTGTGTCACTGCATATCCATTGGTAACCTCCGACCAAAGTTCAACGGTAAACGATTGAACTTTACTGCCATTGGCTGCACTCACCTTTCCACAAACGGAATACCCTTTCTTTAAGACAATATTTCGATAGGTTTCAGCAGGTGCAACGCCTTCAGCATTTGCCATATTGTAAACACTCGTGTTTTCAGCAGTGCTGTTGTAGAATACGGGTAAATAATCCGGTTCCCAGATGGAAATAATGTAATCCGTCGCTGTCGCATTCAGACCAGCAATTTCAAATACACCGTTGGTATCTGTGGGAACAGAACCACCGGTATTGGTGCTATCTGAATAGATATTCACCATAATCCCTTGACCCGCAGCGTTTGTGCTATCATTAATTCGGACATTACCATGAATGACAGCGCCTTTATTCAGGACAAAGTTGATATTGCTGACAGAACCATAACTCAAATTCACTGGTCTCGCGTCAGCACTGGTGCCGGAAAGACTGTAGTATTGTAATGGATAATCTCCAGAATCGGCATACACAATATAATCTTTTGCAAAAGGCATATTGGTCAGTGTGTACCGTCCAGCAATATCCGTTGTTGTTGAAGATTGTACGCCCTTTGAGCTGGATCTGGCATAAACGGTTACACCAGACAACATGACATTCTTGTTATTGGTCACACGACCTCGAATTATACTTCCGGTCTTTAAAACAAAGTCAATGTTGCTGATATTCACCGTAACCGGCAATGCCGCCGCGCGATTGGTTGCCAGACTGTATGCCTGATAGGGATATGCTGTGGGTAATATTTCTATGTAATGCTTGACATATTCCAGGCCC
>PEAL01000484.1 GCA_002753725.1 Deltaproteobacteria bacterium | reverse complement strand
TTCCGGATTATTTTCAAGATTTTTGGTGGTATGATACAACGGAACATAATTGGCATTTTGATCTGGCTGGTGCGAGTAAATTTTATCAAAACAACTATACCTCGTATTCTCATTTCATGAATTTAATTCGAACCAACTATGAAGGTAAAAAAGTGGTCGCCAATAATTATAACGACTATGATGGATATTCATACAATGGTTCATATGGTTTTGACAGTGGACTGGGATATGATGTCACGGTTGCAACCCTGATGAATAATTCCATGCTCACCATTGACCTTCCCAATTGTACGGAATGTGCTGAAAAATATTCAATGGTTCCGACGGGCAATCCAGCCATAGATTACAAACAAAATGGATCCGTTACACCTGTAGGGACACCTGGAAAAGGTGGATACATGATCGGTAATGATGATGGAACCAATTACAACTGTTTTTCAGATACCTTTGGCAACAATTGTCCAGATATTGGCAGTAAATCGGATGGTATTTATCAAATTCCCAATACAACCCCTGGCGATTACAGTTATTTTACATCAGATGAAGACTGGGTCATCATGGAGCCACTGGATAATGCAGCAACCTTTTATTACAATGAGTGGTTTTTAGAAGGCGGCGTTACCAGAAACAGCCAGAAAGATACATCTTCCATCAATGGAAGATATTATTCTTTATCTTCCCAGGATATCAATTTTTTGACCGCAGCCATTCATTATGCGGGGGATGCCAATGTTCAAATTCATATTTGGAATACGCTGGGATTCAATCATGCGGCATATGAAGAATGGATTGAGGGCTTGAAAGATGACAATTATGGCTATGGCAAGCGTACCTTGGGAGGCAGTGATACCAAACGCAATTTTGAAGATTACGACTTGATTGAAGCCTATATTCGTGGACGCGCCAATGATTACAGCACGGAGCGTATGGATGTGCTGTTAACAGAAAATGCATTCTTAACCTATCTGGCCCGTGAAAATCGAGACAACAATGATATTATGCTCAATGAAGACAACACAACACGAAGAACAGCGGCCATTTATGCAGTGAATCAAGCGATCACGACCATTGCCATTATGTATGAAAAATCCGTATTAGAATTGAGAAAATACCGATAATGGGCTTCATTAAACGTCCGTCACGATGGATTTTCGGTCTTTTCCTGAGCGCAATTTTGTTTGGAATGATCGGATATGGGGTCTGGAGATATGTTACCCCCATACCGGTCATTTCATCAAAAGCCGGAAATATTTCTCAAGGTACTTTTTCGTATCTTCGTTTTGTTTATTATTCAGATCTCCAAAAGAAAAATTCCAATCTGGAACAAATAGTCAATGATTGCCAGCACAGCATTGCCATTGGTCATTTGGGTGATCGTTTAGGCTTACTTGAGGATACCTACTACCCTCATTTTTTAGATTTATCATATCAGGCACGCATTCAGCGGGCAGCTGTCAAATTTTTAAAACAAACCATTGGGCCAGACTTTAATATTCAACAGGCATTAAAGGCGTACGACATTGTGTCTGACCCTAAGACTGCGACAACGATCATCCAAAAATGTATTCAGCGCGATGTTCATCGATTTCGCCTGGATTGTCCGGATGTCGTTGTTGGACAATTTCAGCAACACCCCCTTAAACTTTCCATGATTAAGCCTTTGCTCACAGCAAAGGAATGGCAACAGTTTTTATCCTTTTTGCCCACACCAATGGTGGATGCCTATAATAGCTATCTTACTCGATTTTTGTATCATACGGTCCATCAAAAACTTCTTGAAAAATTTTCTCCCGTTGAAAAAGAACTTCTGCAAATGGATCATGACTTGGTGGCCAAACGATACATTTCTGTAAAATATGGTATTGGTCATGAAGGCATCTATCCCACGCAGCGCCTGACGTTGGATTTTCCACAAACAGTCCTGTATAACCATTTTTTTGCCATCAAAAACCGGTTTTTGCCAGTGGAAACTGTTCACGTTCAATATACTGTGGTTAAAAATATGGATATTGCAAGAATGCTTCATCAAAAGCTCGTTGATGGTGCAGATATTCAGCATCTGGCAGACCAGTACGCAATCAATGATTATTTCAAACAAACCGCAAATTCTCATACATTGATGGGATATGGTGTGGATGGCATGCCGTCTCATCCTGAACAAAGGGCAATGATTGATAACTTTTTATTGGATGCTGCCAAAAAGAACCTCTATTTTCCTTTACCCCATCCATTGGATAAAGGTGTTTTGATCGCGCGCTTGTCTAGCCTCACCCGAAAAGAGCAATCATTGAAATATCAGGAATATCAATTTGCTGTTAAACACGATCTTTCACTGAAAACATTGGAATCAAAACTTTCCTTAGATATTGAAGACATCATTGCAGACTTATCTTTTCAGTTTTTTGAAGACAATATTGTTGATCGTCTTAACCGCTTATAAATAGATTCGTCAATGATTTCATCCAATCAATTCTCCCTGGCCGGTAGACTCCAAAACACTTGCCCATATTTTAGAACGGGGCTGAATGTGTTTTCGCTTTCCAGCGCACAAGTTCAAAGGGATATGAACAAAACGATCATTCCAATAGCCGATAATCAAACGACTTTTTCCGGCCATACCTGCATGGACAGCATCCCGACCCAAAAAATTACAAAAGGCATGATCATTGGAATTGGCAGGCAGGCTGCGGATGATATAACTGGGATCAATGAATTTAAGATTAATTTTTATGGATTGATGATGAAAATAATCCATAATTTCATCTTTTAAAAATAAACCAATATCATTTTTTTTAATATTATCTGGATCATCAGAAAAAAATTTTCGTCCGGCACCTTCAGCAACCACCACCACAGCATGTTTTCGATCCAAAAGACGTTTTTTCAAGGCCGAAAAAAAACCTCCCTCCCCATACAAATCGAAATCGACTTCTGGAATCAAAACAAAGTTGACATCCTGCTGCGCAAGGGCGGCAGTTGCAGCAATGAATCCTGAGTTGCGGCCCATCAATTTGAGCAATCCAATACCATTGGGATAGCCCGCCGCTTCAGCATGGGCACTTCGGATAGCAGTGGCAGCATGTTCTACCGCAGTATCAAAGCCAAAAGATCGTGAAATCATAAAAATGTCATTATCAATGGTTTTAGGGATTCCAACGATACTGATTTTTAATCCATTTTTTTCAATTTCTTCAGCCACCTGATTGGCAGCAGTCAGCGTGCCATCACCACCCACCATAAATAGAATCCCAATATTGAGGCGATCCAGTGTATGAACAATGGTTTTCACATCCTGTCGTTCTCTGGATGATCCCAGGATGGATCCTCCCAGCGCATGAATGCTTTCCACACGTTCAGGTGTCAATTGAATCAATTCATGATGATAGTCTGGAATGAATCCTTGTAAACCGTATTTGATTCCTTGAACATTTTTTACACCATATGCATAATTCAACTCCAAGACGATGGAACGAATAATATCATTCAACCCAGGACACAATCCACCACAGGTCACAATGGCACATTTCACTTTGCTGGGGTCGAAAAATATTTTGGAACGTGGTCCGGCAAGCTCAAAAGATGCCGGTGATCGATTGGTTTCAGAGCGGATTTTCCATGTCTGATAGTCAATATTTACAAGAATGCGTTCATCGTCAGATACACAGTAAGGAGATTGTATACCTGTAAGCGCCTGAATCGGTGAGTCGATAATGGGCCGTCCCAATGAAAAAATACTTGTCTCCAGAGTATCCTCAATGATTTGATTTTGAATATTCATGTCACTGTAAGCCTGATTTTTTGATAATTGATAAACAAATTAGGCATCCTT
>PEAL01000483.1 GCA_002753725.1 Deltaproteobacteria bacterium | reverse complement strand
TTTCACAACTGGACATTCAATACAAGGGGTTTCTCTATGCTTATAGGCCTTATAACAATATTCTCCAACCGCTCCACCAAAATGCTGTTTGAATAGATTGTTGGTTGCTGTAATTCGATAATGCTTATTTTGAACTGTAATATAACAAGGCACTTGATCAAAAAGTTGATGATAAAGTGATGTTGCTTTATGTAATGTACCTAATTTATCAGCATAACGTTTGATTTTTTCCTGTTGTTTATGCCATTCTTTTGCTCGAATTAATGTTAATTCTAATTCTGTTGAATTGATAGGTTTTTTGAGAAAACTAAATGCATTCAACCGCATTCGGTGTATAATGTTATCCAGTCTATCATTATGGGTGAGAATGATAATTAAGGTATCCGGAAATTTTGATTTAATATTTAAGAATAATTGAATACCATCGGCATCCTGAATATCAGGATCGCCGACAATATATCGAGGAGAATGAAAGTCCACCATGTGCAATGTTTCAGAAGATGTTGTGGCCAAATGCACGTCGAACAAAAGCCGCTCAAAATAAACTGCCAATGCATTGATATAATCACGATCTTTATCTATGAGTAAGAGAGTATCGCTCATGGTTTTGATCCTTCATATGAAATTATAGAGACTATGAAGAACATATCTCTATAATTCTATAATAAAAAATAGTATTCATATGCATCGTTTTAACAATGCATGGCAAATTATGGGTGACGTTATTCCATAAGGATATCCTTAACAATTTTAATTAATTCATCCTTATCAAATGGTTTAGTCAGTGTGGCGGCAGCTTTTTGTATTGCATATTGATTACTTGACAGTCCGCTAATCACAATAACGGGTATATTTTTCAATGTATCGATTTGTGTCAATTTACGATAAAACCTTGGACCCCAATCCCCTGGCATTTCTAAATCAAGAGTTATCAAATCTGGTGGTTCATCATTTGCTAAATCCAGACCTTTTTGTGCATCACTGGCTGAATTGACAGTATAACCATTATCTTCAAAAAGACTGGTTAAATAGTCAACAATATTTGGATCATCGTCCACTACTAATATTTTTTTTGACATAAAACACCTCCTTTATTAATTGATGATTATGTTTTTCAAGTATTGATAAGTGTATCGAGAGACTTTATTGAATAAATAAACGACTCTCGAATGTTAGGTGATATTAATGACAATTAATTATGAAAAATAATCTTTAGTTATTTAACGCAGATGTATGTTTATTAATACTGATAACCGGACAAGTGGCACGCATAATGACCTGTTCCATATTACTTCCCAATCGTTCTTTATCCGGCGAAACGTCACGCGCCTGATGAGACATAATAATTAAATCTGCCTGTTTTTCACGCGCATATTTGACAATTTCAACATAAGGTAACCCTTCCCATACATCTATGGAGTAGTTATTAAACCCTTTGAGTTGAGAGACATATCGCTTTCTCATTTTAGCACGTGCTTCCCGCAATTGATCTTCTATTTCTTCTTGAGATAAAGACAATCCAGCATGAGGACTACTAATATCAACTGAATGAAACATATGCAGTTCTGCATCATCGATACTTGTAGCGATCTTTTTCGCATATTGAAAAGACACATCTGATGCTTTTGAAAAATCAGTTCCAAAGACAATGCTTGAAATTCCTCCCCAAAATGAGGCTGCTGGGCGATTAACAATCAATACAGGACATTGTGCTGATTTGGTAATGCGTTGTAGCGTTGTTCCTGCCATAATTTTTTTATAACCTGATAAATCTGGGTCTTCAGTAGATCCACCCATAACAATTAAATCTGTTTTGTTATCTCGTGCGTAACGTAAAATCTCTCGATGCGGAAAACCAACCGCAACATTTGTTTCTGTATCTTTATGTGATTTAATTTGATTCTCATAGTAAGTTTTGATTTCTTCGGTCACCCATGCTTTATAATCATCATCTAATGGAACAGATTCACCAGTTCGTACATCAACGATCATCTGGCTGAAACCTCGACTGGGGACACCCAGAACATGAAATACAGCCACATGAGATTGAAACCGAGCTGCCAGTTCAAATGCTACTCGCGCTGCATGATCACATGCTTTTGTTGCTGATGTAGCTAACAAAATGTTTTTAAACATAGTTTATCCCTTTCATTCTTTGGGTTGCATATGTTCTGGAATTTTGATCATTTTTATTAATAATGGCTTTAAAAATGACCACCGAATTCCAATTTTGTATTCTTCTTCTAAATCCCGAATGGCATCCCAACAATTATGACAGGGTGCTATCACGAGCTTTGCTCCTGTTTTTAGAATTTGATCGCGTTTGGCCATCAATCCAATATTTCGTTCTTTTCTATAAAGACCGATTCCATTAAATCCGCCACCACCTCCACAGCAAAAGTTGTGCTCTTCATTGGGATCCATATCAATAAAATAGCCTGGCTCAACCATATAACCCATGATTTCTCGCGTAATTTTTTTCAAGCCATGATTTCTAACATAATTGCATGAATCCTGAAGGGTGCAATATTCCTTGATGCGTTTATCTGGATCTATTTGAAGCTTACCTGTTCGTAAGGCTTCAGCCACCCATTCAACATAGTGCATACATTTGACTGGTGGCAAGCCATCTTCACGACCAGCCCAATATGGTCCTTCAACAACAGTGGCTCGATGTGCGTGACCACATTCTGTTCCAATCATTCGTTTTGGTTTTAATCGTTCAATGGCATCATACACACTATCCACTTGAATTTTACATGCTTCCCAGTCTCCTGCAAACATGGCAAGGCTTGTTAATTCCCAACCTTTTGATGTAATGGTCCAGTCTTCACCTGCTGCATGGAATAATACAGCAGCTTCTGCGAGATCTTCGGGGTAATGTTTGACCTCCCTGGCATTGATCGTATACAGAATATCTGCGCCTTCCTTATCAACTGGAAAATGTAAGCCAACATAATCTTCTTCATATTCTTCAGCCATCCATTCACAAGTATCTACAAAATCCTCATTGGTAACATCCATTTGTGCTTGGTATATCCGATGCATACCTGCACCAATTTTTAATTCCCATGGTACGAAACCTTGCGCATATAAAAGGCCGCGTAAATAACTCATCATCACGCCCATATCGATGCCATTTGGACAATACAAGCCACATCGATTACAACACGTACATTTAGCCCAGGCTGTTTTCATAGCCATATGCATGAAATCATTATCTACTTTTCCTTTTCGTTTAATGATTTCTCCAAGAGTTGACTGGATTTTATAGGCAGGCACCTGTTTAGGGTCTCTGTTATTCACTAAATAATATAAACAGCTCTCTGCGCACATACCGCAATGCGCGCAAATTTCAAGCCATGTCCGGATTCTCGATTTACAGGTTTTCTTTATGGTTGACCATAATAAGTCCTGATCGACATCCAGCTCTTTCATTTGTTTATAGTATTGAACACCACTGGTATCGCCCAGTAATGTTTTTAGCGATTCTTCTGTTTGAATCGGTTGTTTATTGCATAGGGTACCTTCTGGCATGATCAGTTCTCCCCAGATAATTAGTTAAAATTCATTTTTTAGCATGTGTAATGTCAACACAGTTTACCAGGCGACATTACTACTTTTCAACCCACCACGCTTGATGCCAAAATCCATACCAAGCTGTGCTCTTGACATAAAAAATAAAACAATATGTGACATCTTGGTAAAAGGCGCCAGGATTAAAAAGAGCTCTCCGCACAAAAGATGCATTGTATACCAAAAAGGATCATCCCCAACCTGATACCTTGCACACAAACCAGTAACAAAAGGTGCAACTGCTAAAAATATGATAAAATAGT
>PEAL01000482.1 GCA_002753725.1 Deltaproteobacteria bacterium | reverse complement strand
CTTTCAGGTACGACCGATATCGATGGCACCTTTGAATACCGTGACAATGAAACCATTACCTTTTATATTGCTGATATTTTTATTGGTGAAACAACAGCCAAAGCTCAAATAACCCCCCTGGATTTATTCCCGGAGACTTCAGATATTGCATCTCCCAGTATCACCAATCTGTGTCGTTTTTTGCAGGCTTTGGATACAAACAATAATCCAGAGGATGGTATTCTCATTTCTACCATGGTTCAAAATGCACTAAATAACGCGGATATTTCTCTTGATTTTCAACAAAGTACAGAGGATTTTGAATCTGATATTCTTCTTAACCACACCCTGAACCAGATGGGATGTACCTTACCGGATATTAAGTCGTCTCAAAAACATTTACGCCAGACACTTTATGGAGATATTCAAAGCATACAGGTGACGAGTGATCTTCAATCCTCACCCAAAGGAATGTCCATACAATTACAAGCATTGGGTACCTTTGAAAAAACATCAAAACCAATTGATATTACCCGCCAGGTTAACTGGTCATCATCCAATAACAGCATTGCAACCATCAATAGTGGACAGGCTGGATTGTTAAACTCTTTTGGAACCGGTGAGATACTCATTTTCGCCAGTCTGGATGGTGTGAACAGTTTTGTTGAAATTGAAATTGTGGATCCTGTTTTAATCGGACTGCGTCTCGCGCCCCAAAATCCAATCCTGCATCCTTTCCACACACAGCAGTTTTATGCAATGGGAATTTTTTCTGATGAAACCACACGCGATATTACCAATGAAGTTACCTGGTCATCCAAAAATGTAACCATTGCAACCGTGGGTAATGAAACCAATTTTCGGGGTTTGGCGCGGGCCATTTCTGAGGGAAAAACACAAATTATTGCCGAGTATGATGGCAACATGGCTGCAACAGATGTAATGGTCAACAATGGCATACTCACATCGATCCAAATCTATCCAGATACAGAAAATGCCATTATTGCCAAAGGATTTAATAAAAAATTTCATGCGATTGGTGTTTACAGTGATGACACTCAGCAGGATATTACAGAACAGGTTGCATGGACATCTCAATTCAATTCCATTGCTAAAGTCAGCAATGTTAGCGGTTTAAAAGGGCTTACTGAAGCTATGTCTGTGGGAAGCACCCAAATTATTGCAGCAATGGGAAATATTTCTGCTTTTGTTGACGTAACGGTTTCTGAATCTATTTTGAGCCAGCTCCGAGTGCTTCCTCAAAATAAAACCATTCCGGTTCACAGTCAGGAACAATTCAAAGCTCAGGCGATATTCTCCGACCTGACTGTTGAAGACATTACCGATCAGGTGGTCTGGATCTCAGATCAGCCTCAGGTGGCTGCCTTTTTTGATGAAGATACTCATAAAGGGCTTTTATCCTCTGAAATGCCAGGTGTGACAACGATTTTAGCCATGTATCAAAATCTTACCGGAGCAACTTTTTTGACTGTTTCTGATGCAGCCCTTGAGTCTATCATGGTTGAACCATCAAGTATATCTGTGCCCATTGGCGGGATGCATCAATTCACTGCCACCGGTATTTTTTCAGATGAGACCAGCTACGATATTACCGATAAGGTCGATTGGACAACAACTGACATTATCGTTGCCAGAGTCAGTAATGATAGCCCGAATAAAGGATTGATCAACACAGTATCCACGGGTACAACGTATGTTCGGGCAACATTTCAAACAGTTACCGGTTATGCGAGCTTAACGGTTCGTTCACCAGATTTGCTGTCCATTCGAATTTCACCGGAAAACATCAATATCGAACAGAATGCATCACAACAATTACAGGCAACCGGTTATTATACAGACAATACCATTGTCGATATTACACATCGGGTCAACTGGATATCATCCAAACCAGAAACCGTCAGTATCACAAATGGTCTTATTCAAGCCATTTCAAGGGGTAATGTAAATGTAACAGCATCATTGGATGGTGTGTCCCGATTTACGACAGTGACCGTTTATTAGATCAGGAAAATTTTTTTTCATGCTTGAAAATCGAATTTTGAAAAAGCTTGCCTATCAGCAAAAAACCGGTCTTTATAGACAACCATTTCAAATTGATTATCGGCAGGGAAAATATATTTATATCAAGGGTGAAAAAAAGCTTAATTTTACATCCAATGATTATCTTGGACTTGGCACATCAGAAATCCTTCGCCAAAAAGTGGCATTGAATTTTGAAAAATATGGCCCATCATCATCATCATCACGATTGGTATCTGGCAATTATCAAGCAATAACAGAAGCGGAACATGCGTTTGCTGAATATTTTGGATATGAATCCGCTCTATTTTTCCCATCAGGGTATCAGGCCAATATTGGTATCCTTTCGACCTTGTTTGAAACAGGGGATGTCATTTTTTTTGATAAACACATCCATGCCAGTTCTGTCAAAGGAATGCTTTTGAGTAACGCCTCTTTAAAAGGATACCAGCATAATTCCATGATGCATCTTGAACGTCGGCTCAACAAATCATTACCCTTGCCCCCTGCCTGTAATGCACAAAATTCTGTGATAGCGGTTTTAACAGAATCTCTTTTTAGTATGGATGGAGATTTTTTGGCTATTGATTCACTGGCAAAGCTTCGTACGCGATTCGGTTTTTTCTGTATTATTGATGAAGCGCATGCCTTTGGTGCTATTGGAGATAAAGGGCGCGGTATTGCAAGACAAACTGCTGATATTGCAGTGGGAACATTTGGAAAGGCTTTAGGGCTCTTTGGTGCATTTGTTCTGGGCCCCAAATGGGTCAGGGACTGCCTGATCAATTTTTCTTCACCCTTGATTTATACCACGGCTTTACCAGAAGCTCATGGTGCATCAGCTCTGGACTTGCTTCAAATCGTATGTAACAGTGATGACAGACGAGAAAAACTTTTTCATGCCAGTCGATTCATGAAACAAGAGCTTTTCAATGAGGGGTTTTGCGTTAAGGGTGATGCTCATCTTCTTGCCCTTGAAATCGGGGATGAAATGCGTACTGTTGAACTTTCACAGCACTTATTGAACAGGGGGTTTTTAGCCTTTCCAGCCCGATTTCCAACGGTACCGCTCGGAAAAGCCATTATTCGAATCAGCATGAATGCTTTACATGATGAAACAGATATCAAGGCATTCATCCAGGCAATAAAAAGTTGCATATGAATACAAAGAATTCCCCGCCCAATATTTTTATCGTGGGAACAGATACCAATGTTGGTAAAACCGTTGTATCTTTATTGTTGATGCAATACTATTATCACTGC
The DNA here is from genome assembly GCA_002753725.1 of Deltaproteobacteria bacterium. GTDB lineage: Bacteria > Desulfobacterota > Desulfobacteria > Desulfobacterales > Magnetomoraceae > Magnetomorum. The sequence goes on along the minus strand of PEAL01000482.1, from coordinate 559 downwards.
GGCTACAAACCCTTTTATCTCAAACCGCTTCAAACCGGCTGTAAACATTCCAGAGACATAAGCCATGATGCCAGATTCATTTATCAACATATTGCTGATCTTGAATCGTGTGATCCTTCGAACAGTGTTATTCACTGCTTTAAGGAACCTAAAGCGCCCTGGTTTGCTGCCCGGAATGAATTGTCAGACATTCATTATCAGGGCTTAATTGAAGCCATTAACCAGAACCTATATCATCATTCACCGGTTGTTATTGAAGGCGCTGGCGGGCTAATGGTTCCCATTAACAAGACAACGCTAATGATTGACCTGCTTGCTCAAATCGATGCGATTCCACTGCTGGTGGCACGAGCCGGTTTAGGGACAATCAACCATACACTGCTGTCCATTGATGTCATGAAATCACGACATATTCGATCGTTTGGCATCGTGCTATCAGATTCAGAGACACCTTCTGTATCTGATGAAATGATCTCCGAAAATATCGAAGCGATTGAAAACTTTTCCGGCATCAAGGTGTTGGGAGTAATAAAAAAAGTAAATGATTTTTTCTATCCTT
>PEAL01000481.1 GCA_002753725.1 Deltaproteobacteria bacterium | reverse complement strand
ATGAACAAGCAGGTCTAATCTTAATAGTTTTAGGTTCTGGATCTATAATATTTATCAGAAAAATTGGTTATTTCGATTATATTGAATCAAAAAGGCTCTATGGTTGGTTAAAAGATGTTTCAGATGAAGCAGGCCTTACACGTGAACGACGGTCTTTTCTTAATATTCAATATCAGATTAATAAATCAAATACAATTTTAGAACTTTGGGAAAAAATTTGTGTTGCTTTAGAAAAACTTGATTTTGATAAAGGTAGTTTATGTATTAATGAAAGAAAGAAAGTGAATCTTGCTTTAAAGGATAAAAAACAATCTCAGAATAGTTATGCAGTATACAATTGGACTAAAACACCTTATGATAATATTCAAAATGAGGATTGTCTTTTTAAAATTGAATTACCACTTCTAAATGAGGAAACAGGACTTTACTATGGAAAACTAACTTTAATTAATGATATCAAGCGTAGTCTAATGACTCATTATACACTGAAAAGAGTAGAACATTTAAGACGAACAATTAATCGCTCATTAAATAGATTTTATTCAGAAAGTTTGTTAGAGGGAGGCCCATTTGATAGCTAAAAAGTTAACGCAAATACAAATAAAAGGCATTCAAAAAATTTTAATTCGTTCAACCAATTGGATTGGGGATGCCATTATGACCACACCTGCAGTTCGAACAGTTAGAAAGAATTTTCCACATGCCCAAATTAGTCTTTTAGCAAAGCCCTGGGTAATTCCTATTTTTGAACATTCTTCAGGCATTGATCAAATCATTGAATATGATATTAATGGACGACATAAGGGGTTGAAAGGGATTTTTAGATTAGCTCGTGATATTCGAAAATATTCTTTTGATGCAGTCATTTTGTTTCAAAATGCAATTGAGGCGGCTATTATATCACAACTTGCTAATATTCCAATCAGAATAGGTTATAATACTGACGCGCGTGGATTATTATTAACTCACTCTGTCAAAAGGGTTGATGAAATTAAAACCTGTCATCAAACACTATATTATTTAGATATCCTCAAAAAAGTTGGTTTATGTCCTGATGGGGACCATCTTGAGTTATCTGTTGATCCATTAATCAAAGAAGCTGTTCAAAATATAATTCAGCAATACAACATCGCTTCTAATGAATTAATTGTAGGCATAAATCCAAGTGCAACTTATGGCACTGCCAAACAATGGTTTCCAGAACGATTTGCAGAATTGGCTGATAAAATCTGCCAAGCGTATTCTGCACGAATTATAATATTTGGAGGACCTGGGGATATAGATTTAGGACATCGCATTGAAAGTATGATCCATTATCCAGTTATTAACTTATCTGCTAAAACATCCTTAGGAGAAGCAATAGGTCTTATTCAAGCCTGTCAATTGTTTATTACTAATGATTCTGGTTTAATGCATATTGCTGCTGCACTGAATACACCTTTAATTGCTTTGTTTGGATCAACAAATCCTATTACTACAGGACCTTTAGGAAAACAAAGTGTTGTAGTTCGTGAGCCTGTTTCGTGTAGCCCATGCTTAAAAGTCACATGTCCTTTAGATAAACATATTTGTATGGAACGAATTAGCGTTGATCATGTTTTTAATCAAGTAAAGAGGGTGTTGTTGTGAATATACTTATTGTAAAAACAAGTGCCATTGGTGATGTCACACATACGCTTCCAGCTTTAAATATGTTAAGAGAGAATTTTCCAAACGCACATATTTCATGGTTAATTGAGGAAGCAGCTTCTGATATCATTTTAGAGCATCCTGCATTGGATAGAGTCTTAATTTCTAAAAGAAAAAAATGGATTCAATCCATACTAAAAGGCCCTAACAGGCTAAATGCTATAAAATCAATGTATTATTTTTTTAAATTATTAAGAGATACGCAATATGATTTACTCATCGATTTTCAAAGCTTGCTTAAGAGTGGTGTATTAATAGGATTGACTAAAGCCAAAAGAAAAGTTGGGTTTGGAAAAGGTATGGATCATTCTGAGTATAGTTATATTTTTTTAATTGAACGTTTTCCTGCTGTGAAAATGGATAATCATGCAATTAATAGAGAATTGCAATTGCTTGAATCTATCGGTATAAAAGGAAATCGTATAGAATTTAATATGCCGATTCAACCGGAAAGTAGGAAATCTGTTAATAAGATATTGGAAAACTATGCTATTCCATATTCTCAACAAATTGTTTCAATTAATCCTCAAGCAAAATGGGATACTAAACTTTGGGATTCTGAAAAATTTTCAATCGTTGCGGATTGGATAGCAGAGCAAGGATTCAAAATTGTTTTTACTGGCAGTTCAGAAGACAAAGATTTAAATGATGTGATTATTAATATGATGACATATCCGGCTATCAATCTATCTGGAAAAACATCTTTAAAAATGCTCGCAGCATTGTTTGAAAGGTCAACATTTATTGTTTCAACTGATACCGGACCCATGCATATTGGTGCAACTGTTCATACACCTGTAGTCGCAATTTTTGGTCCGACAGCACCCTGGCGAACCGGTCCTTATGGAGACATTCACAAAGTGATTCGTACAGAATTAGACTGTAGTCCATGTTATAAAAAAACATGTTCAAGCATGGAATGTATGAAATCCATTTCATCTCAACGAGTGATACAGGAGATACAAAAGATTCTTTCATAAAATCAAAGAATAAAAATAAATCAAAGGATTATAATGACGACAGACATTCAAAAACAATATGAAATGATTATCAATTGTCTGACCAATCAACCCATTCCGAATATTGGATGTGAAGAAAACCGACAGAAAGTACTTTCATTTCTTTTAAGCCATCATGCATTTCAAAAATCTGATATTCAATGTGATGTTCCTATACGTATTCAATTGAATGGCGAATTATATATTTCTCAAATTGATATTATCGTAACAATTGAAACTAAACATTTAATGCTTATCAAATGTGCTGCTGGGTCACTTGCCTCACGTGAACGAGAAACAATTGCAGCCGCAAGATTGTTTAATGAATCCTATCAAATCCCTTATGCCATTGTTTCTGATGGGCAAACAGCTATTGTTAGGGAGACACTGACAGGAAAAAAAATAAAAGAAGGAGGGCTTAATGGTATTCCCTCACGGTCTATGCTTTTGAATATGTTAGAAAAAATTGAGTTCCAAATATTTCCAGAGCAACGTCTGACTAGAGAACAACTAATATTTCGAACATATGATGCTATGAATATAAATGTTCAAAGAAATGTACATTGTGCATAATTTAGTATCATTGATTTAAATAGGGAGACATTATTTTGTCATAAGAACCATCAGATTTCATGTCAGACAACACCTTCCACCATTTAATTATACTGAAGATGGAAAGGTTATCGGAGCCTCAACAGAAATCGTCAAGGAAGTTTTAAGTCGTGCAAATATCAATTATACCATAAGACCATCACCAATGGAAAAAGGAAAAAAACCTTACACAATTAAATCCTATCCGTGGGAAAAAGCATATAAAATTGCCCTTGAGCAATCTAATGTTCTTATTTATTCAATCGTTAGAACACCAAAAAGAGAAAATTTGTTTAAGTGGGTAGATGAAATAGCGCCATATAATGTGTATTTATACAAAATGAAAAATAGAACAGACATTAAACCAATTAAAACTATTTATGAACTTAAAGAATATAAAATTGGTGGTGTTAGAGATACTGCCGCCATTCAATATTTAGAACGAAATGGATTTATTAGTGGTAAGCATTTAGATTTGGTTACCAATAAAGATTTGTTACTAAACTATGTTCTTCAAAAACGTGTCGATCTTTTTCCCATTGATGAAATCAGCGCAATTTATACTTTAAAAAAA
>PEAL01000480.1 GCA_002753725.1 Deltaproteobacteria bacterium | reverse complement strand
GGTCCAGTTAATATTTCGACCATGGATTCCTCCAATTCTCCCTTAATATGTTTCTTTTTGTTCGTCTCTATCCGTCAAAAACAGCCAGTAAAGTGGCATCAGGATTAGAATTGCTCCCATAATCAAGTAAGTTATTCCTTTAGAATATGTCATAAATTCTTGTAATGAATAAAATATCGTATCCATAAATACCTCCTTAATGATCGCTTCGATAATTTGGATGTTCATATAATATTGGCAAGGTCGCTGTTATCAATCGATATGCCACTATACCAATGGCTACGATAAATAAAGATACGCAAATTTCCATCCAACTGGGAAAATATCGTTCTGCAGATGGTAGCTGCCAATTAAACGCAATCAATGATATATTAAATCGATTAAGTATGATCCCTATAACTGTCCAGACGGCTGTCCATTGAATCAGCCGAATATTCTTTTCACGTACGCCAATTGCATATACAAATGATGGAAGCACTACAAAGCCAATCAATTCAAATAAAAACCAAGCACCATAACCTGTAAATAAATAATGCCAATTATTGTCTACAGCCAGTCCAATTACCTTGATCGCCACATAACCAGCCATTATAAAGGATGCTGCTTTTCCAAATCCCAGAACCACACCATCACTTTCTCGTAAATGCGTTTCATCCATTTTGTGATGTAAGTGTTTATGAGCCAGGCTACCTTCAAATATGACCATTGACAGACCCGCAAACATACTGGATATAAAGAAATAAACAGGTAGATATCCTGAATACCATAAAGGATGCAGTTTTGAAGGTACAATGGTGTAAAGGGCTCCCAATGAACTTTGATGCAATGTGGATAAGACAACACCAAATATAGTTAATATGATTGTAAATTTGACGATTTGGTCTCGAATTTGTGAAAACCCAAGCCATTCAAAAGCGGCTGGGGTAAATTCAACAAAAAGGACAGTTAAATATAGAAACACACACAAGCCAACTTCAAACAACAAAGAAGTCGTCCCCTGCTGCCAGAAAATCGGATAAGGTAATCGCCATGGTCGACCAACATCATAGTGTAAAGCTAATACAACCAAGGCATAGCCTAAAAATGCTGTTAATATGGCAGGGCGTACTGCTGAATGATAGCGTTTGAGTCCAAATATATAGCACGCTGCTGAGGTTGTATACCCACCCGCAGCTAATGCAACACCACATAGAAGGTCAAATCCTATCCAAATCCCCCAGGGATTGTTATCATCCAGGTTAGTCACAGCACTCAAGCCACCGGTAAATCGAAGCACAGTCAGTATGAATCCGATAGCCAAAATGATCCCCAGCATGATATTAAATGGTGTCATCAATGGTTTTAGTGATATGCGGGATGTTCGTTCCATCATTCAACCTCCTTCTCTTCATTTGCTGCATCAGCAGCTTTATCTTTGGCTTTTTGTTCTGCCTCTTTGGCAGCTTCATCAAGGGCTTTTTGGACTTCTTTTTTAATAGCTGCTTCTTTTTCTTTGGTGGCCTCAAGTTTTAGTTTTGCAATCTGTTTTTTCAGTTCTTCATCTGCTATTTGTTCCGCTGCTTTGACAGCCTCTTCTTTTTCTTCCTCTGCCACTTTGTCTTTTCTTTTTGATATCGCATAAACCCCTGTCAATAATACTGGCCAAAGTCCAACTACTATTGGTACTGCTGATAATGGGCCGGATGTCAATTCAGGTGCTGATTTTATCCCCAGATCCTCTCTCATACCCATTTCAGAAAATGGTTTACCTGAGATATAGAGCCAGCTTGTTCCACCCATTTCATGCTCACCATAGATATGATCAATATACTGATCTGGATGCTTGTAGATTCGCTCTCGAGCGATTTTAATTAATTCATTGCGATTGCCATAAATTAATGCTTCTTTTGGGCAGGCTTCAACACAACCTGGAAGCAATCCTTTTTCAACTCTTGGAAAGCATAATGTACATTTAGTGACCTTAGGCGATAAAGCACTATCATAATCATAAGCTGGAATATTAAATGGGCAGGCAATCATGCAGTATCGGCATCCTACACAAACTGATTCATCATAAACCACAGAGCCATTGGGCATTTTTTTAAATGCTTTAACAAAACAAGCTGAAGCGCAGGCAGGTTCCATGCAATGATTACATTGTTTTTTGACAAATACGTTATCTTTTCCTATTTTAAATTGGTTCACTACCGTGTAAACATCGGCATGGGTTCGACGTTTTTGGTCAAGAACCGATAAGTCATCAAATGGTTGGTCAGGTTTGGGGAGTTCATTCACTTTGTTGCAGGCTTCTTCACATTTTCGACATCCGATACATCGATTAATATCGTGCAATACGCCCATTGTATCTGGATGTCCTTTAAAATGATGATTACTTCCTGCTATAGCATTATTGGCTGCACTAACAGCCGTAGCACTGAGTCCACCAAACCATCCTAAAAATTTTCGTCGCGATATACCCATAATTTTTACCTCTTTTGATCCGGTTTCATGATTTTTTCTTATGGCATTCAATACAGGCTGTAGCAGCCGGTTTTTTAATGCCCATTTGATTGTGACATCCAATGCATTGTCCATGATATGCGCCTTTTAGACCAGGGCGCCCATCGGTTGCCTTTTTGGGAGCCATATTGTGACATGTCACACATTTAGGCGGCTTGACTGACTGTGGACTGTTGTGATGACACCCTTGACACATGGTGTTTTTATCTTGATGAAAATATTTACCCATGCTGTCTTGGTTTAATCCAGCCAGCAAGGTATCCACAATTTTTCGATGAGGAAATACCGCCGCTTCAAATTCATTTTTCATGATTTCAATTGATACTTTTTCAGGCACATCATTTTTTTCATAACGAATGGGCTTCATTTTTCGATTATTAATGGCTGATTGTGCCAATTTTGCCTGATCTTCTGCTTTGAAAGGAAATCGTTTATCATCAGTCATGGTTATAGAGTGGCATAATTGACATCCTTTTTTATCAATTGGCGAGGTTGTCATTTGTGTATGACATCCTGAGCAGTCATTTTTCTGTTGCGCCTTTGTATGACATCCCACACAGCTTTGATTTTTTTTCAAAGCATGCATGGCTTTTTCAAGGTTTATAAAATCACCTTTTTTATCTCCAGTGGTTGTGTGGCAAGATGAGCATTTTTCAAGGGATGCATGATGGCAATTTTGGCACGTTTTTGATGCTTCCTCATGTACTTTATGATTAAATGCAACTGAAGAGAATGTGATTTGTGGTTCTTTTCCATTGGCGATTGCTTTATTGAAAGCTGTAGCCAATAATACTGCATCAGGCTGATTACGCTGAATTCGAGGAACAGATTCAACCACCTTGATTTTTTTCTGCATGTCAGCAGAATGGCAACCATCGCAATCAACTGGACCTGTCTGACTCACTCGTTTTGCCTTCATGCTTAAATGACAATTCAGGCAAGATTCGTGTGTGACTGTTTGGTTAGAACGAGCGTCTTTGGTATCATTTTTTAAATGACAATATTGACAGGCTCCCTCTTTACCAGGAACATAGACAGTCTTGCGAGTTTTTTGGTTGAATTCATGATGACAGGCGCCACAATTGTCCTTTTGATCCATAGCAACAGGCTTTATGGGTTTTGAGGCCACATGGCGATAATGAAGTGATTTATCAAAATCCAGATCTTGCCATGATGACACAAGATCTGATTCTTGATTATGGCATGCCCGACAATTACCAGTATTTGGGCCTGCCTGCTTCCCCTCTGCTTTCATTCGATTGTGACAGCCAATACAATTTTCATGATACACAGTCATGTTGACATCATAATCAAAATCAGTTGTACGCATGAATCTAAATTTGTATTGCCCGCC
>PEAL01000479.1 GCA_002753725.1 Deltaproteobacteria bacterium | reverse complement strand
ATTTCATACCATTTGATATTTCCATTGACGAAATATCTGTATTTGATTATCCAATGAAGGATAATCATTTATGAGGCTCAACGAACGAAAGGAACGATATAAATATGCTCCCTATTATTCTGGCTGCATTTGGAACCACAACCAATGCTATGAAAACCTACACTTTTATGGATACCATCTTTAGAAAACGATTTTCAAACCACCCAATCTATTGGTCCTTTTCATCACGAGTGGTTCGGGAACGAATGAAAAAAGACCATCAATTTAACATGAAACAACCACAGGATGTCTTAACCGACGTATTTCAGAAAGGTCATACCTGGGCCGTTGTCCAGTCGCTTCATTTGACACCTGGATATGAATTTGATGGATTAATTGAAAATACAATCCACCATGATATGCGAGTCTCCATTGGGTTACCCTTGCTATATACTCCGGAAGACTATTATGCTGTCATTCAAGCTCTGGCTGCTGTTTATGATATTGAAACTCATTTTCCCGATACATCACTGGCCCAGATCATTATCGGGCATGGTACGACACATCCCATTTGGACATCATGTATTGCTTTGAACAGCATGATTCAACAAAAATGGCCTCACAAAGGTGTATATGTCAGCACGATCGAGTATCCTTTGATTGACCGAAAAAAATTAATTCAAACGATTCGAACAGCCGGTTACACACGAGTTCGTTTGATTCCTTTATTATTGGTTACCGGGAATCATTTTTTGAAAGATTTGTCAGCACCAGAAAATTCATGGACATCCGATTGTGAATCTGCGGGATTGACAGTGACACTTGAACCCAATGGACTGGGATATCAGCCTGCGGTTGTCGATCTTTTTTGTGAACATATTGAATCAGCCATAGATGTTATTCCAGGGCAATCATGAATGCCTTCTCTAATTCAATGTATCACTGGATAAATGAACAGATACTATTTTAGACACTCCCTTTTGTTCCATTGTCACTCCAAACAACATGTCGGCAAACTCCATGCTCCCCTTATTATGAGTTACCATAATGATTTGAGATTGTTGACCAATAATTTTTAATAGATTATTGAATCGGTTGACATTGGCTTCATCCAAGGGCGCGTCTATTTCATCCATGACACAAAAGGCAGCCGGGCGGATTAAAAATATGGAAAAAATAAACGCGATGGCAGACAAGGCTTTTTCGCCACCAGATAACAGACTCAAGCGGGTGAGCCGCTTTCCAGGTGGATGCACCATGAACTCTACACCGGTTTCCAAGGGTTTCTCAGGGTCTGTCATCATAAGTTTGGCAGAACCACCTTGAAACAATTGAGGAAACACCTCTCCGAGTTTTTCATTGATTTGATTGAACGTAGATACAAAACGTTCGCGGGTAATCTTGTTAATTTTTCGGATGACCTTATTCAGATCTGACATGGCAGACAACAAATCTTCCTGTTCACGACTTAGAAATTCAAAGCGTTGTTCCAGTTCTTTGAATTCATTGATGGCATCCATGTTGACTGCACCAATTTGATTGATTTGTTTTCGACATCCTGTCAACTCTTTATCGATTTCCACAAGGGGCATTTCCTTTTCAACAGTGAACTCTTTTTGAATGTCCGAAAGTTCTTGCTCGTATCGTTCTTTGATTCGTGTATCAATGTTTTCCAATTTCAATTCACGTTGAGATTGTTCCAATTCCAGAGTACGAATTTTTTGTTGTGTTTCTTCCTGTGCCCCCTTAATTTTTGAAACAGATTCGTGATTTTCTTTCATTTTTGTTGCAATGGCTTCAAATTCAGCTTCAGATTCCGAGAGGTTTTCCTCCAGTTGTTTGATTTCAGAACGTTGCACGTCGAGATATTCACTATATTCTTCAATTTTCTTTTTAATCGCACTGATTTGACGTGTTTTTTCCCGAATATCTTCTTCAAATCGTTTTTCACGTTCCAGACCTTCTTTTTCAAAGGTTTGAAGTCTTCGCAAGGTATTGGTAAAATTTTCAAGTTGTGCTTGAATGGTTGTTGAATGAAGTTTCAAGTCAACCACTTTATTTTGATAGTCTTCCATCTGCTCGGCCTGTTTGGTCAGGTCCGTGGAGATCTGCGTAATCTTTTTTTGCGTGTTTTCAATTTCTTTGGTCAGTTCGATCAATGCCTGATCGCTTTTGGAAATTTCTTCATTGATTGAGGTTTCTTCACCGGTCAAGCGTTTGCATTCGTCATTCAAAAAATCCAGATTTCGTTTGGCATGTTTTAAATCTTCTTCAAGGCGGTACAGTTGTTTTTCAGATTCAATTTCATTGTTGCGCTGTCTCCCCAACACCTGGGTCTGTTGTTGCAGTTCGATTTCAATGTCTTTCAGTGCATTTTCCATTGTTTGCTGTTCCATTTTTCCAGCAATCAAGGCATCTTCAAGTTCTTCGAGTTGAGCTTTGAGTTGTTTAACCTCCTGTTTTTTAGCAATAATACCTTCAGTTTTACTGCCACCAATGAGAATGCCTTTTTCAGAAATACTTTCGCCCGTCTGAGTCACCACCCGACAGTCGGGATACTGTTTCCAGGCAGCCAACCCATCATTGATATCCTTGGCAACCAGAACATTACCCAGTAACAACTGGATGGTCTCCTCAAACCCTGTTTTTACAGAAATACAATCCATTAATGGTTTCACAGAGTTTTTCAATGATCCTGGAAGCTTTGACGAAGAAACTTTTTTTACTGTTTTACCTGGTAGAAAACCACTTCGACCAGCATTATTGGTTTTTAAGTACTCAATGGCATCGCATCCGGTTTCTGCATCTTGAACAATGACAAACTGAAGTGATTCCCCAAGGGCCACTTCCAAAGCTTCTTCATAATAGCGAAAGGGTTCAATAACATCAACGACCAGAGATAAAATGCGCTTGTCTACTTGTTGTCTGGCCATGATAGCTTTAATGCCACCTTTGAACCATTCATGATTTTCTTCCATTTTTTTAAGGGTTTGATATTTGGACTTAATTTTACTTCGATTGATATCCAGATTTTGAACTTTTTTAACCTGCTGAGACAATTGGTGTCTTTTTTGATCAAGTTGGGAACGAAGGTCATCAATGGACATTTCCAGCTCAGCGTTGCGATCTTTGAGCTGTTCCAATGTTTCCTGTGCTGCGTTTGATCGGTTGGTAAGTTCTGTAACCCGTCGTTTGGCTTGAATTTCTTCAGCGCGTGTTTTTTGAAAGCGTTCATCCAGGGAAGCCTTGCTTTGTTCAGCATGTTTGGACACATTTTTGAAACGGGCTTCCTGGGCAAGCAAGTCCATCAGACTGCCTTTTTGGGTTTCCAGTTGATTGTTCAATTTATCCAATTCATCGCGCATTTGCCGAGATGTATGTTCTTCTTCACGAATGAGTTTTTGAATTTCCTGAGATTCCTCAGAAAGATGGCATTGTTCCTCACTGACCCGTTCCATTTCAGTGGTGATTTCAAGATTTCTTTGTCCCTGGTCTTGCTGATTATTTTCAATATCGCGTATTTCTGAGGTCAGACGGTCCAGATCTTTTTTTCCGTGGGATTGATCATTTTCCATTTTATCAATGCGTCGTTGAATATCAAACCGTCGGGCGCGTTGCTCAGCAATGGCATTATCTTTAATCAGGCGTTCTCTCTGGATCGTTTCAATGGCGTGATTCAATTCTTTTAGGCGGTTGGCCTGTTCAGAATCTTGATTACGTAAAGAATTTAAAAGATCATGGGTTTTTTGAATATTTTTTTGAATAATTTCTTTTCGGATCAATGCGGCAGATACATCTAAATAGAACATCCTTTGTTGAAGATTATCAAAACGTTCAGCCTTTTGAGCCTGACGCTGGACACTTCAAAAAAGAAAGGA
>PEAL01000478.1 GCA_002753725.1 Deltaproteobacteria bacterium | reverse complement strand
ATAATACTGAAAACACGAACCGCTTTATTATATATAAATTAAAAAAAAGTCAAGGGCTTATATACGCTCCTGAAAAAACCGATTCTTGTTTAAAAAAAAAAGGATTCTTATTTATATTGACAAATTTTTTCTCCAAATCTTACACTTTTTTTTTCAATGGGGTCATTTTTTTTTAAAAAGCAAGAAAATCAGCACCCTGTTTCTTGACAGTCGTTATTCCATCTAAATGCATCATCACTGAAAAACCTTGATCGTTTGTATCAGCATTATCATAAAACATGCCATCTAACCGCCAGCATGGGCCTTGATAATAAAATCCCAGGTTGTGTTGAATCCTTTGATCATTTTTAAGATCATGCTCATATGCCGCTAAAATGATGAACTGTTCATTTAATCGTGCGGCGATCGTCGTATTGAGAGATTCGTTTTGATTTTCTGTGTACTGGTAATCAAGTTTAAAAGATTGGTCCTTCTGGTCATTCACATCAAAAGCGATATGGTAATTCAGCCATTGATTGTCATAAATAGACCACTGACCATCAGTATCCAGCTGGAAATAATCAGCATTCCAAACACAATCAACGGTGATCGGGGAAAAAGGTTCTTTTTTGTGTGGTTCATCATTTGTTGATGTGTCTTTTTCCCTATCTTCCAGGATGTTATACTCCCCTGAAAGTTCAAACAGGATCCGTTGTTTGTATATGGGCTGGTTATTACCAGCGATGGTTTTATCAACACTTTTTTCAACCCAGGTGTTTGATATCAACCAATTAATATTATTTGATTTTTCATCAAATACAGTCCATTGAAATTCATCATTTTCATCTCGGTCATCGGGAATATATGTATACCCACCCCGCAGCCGAATTGTATGTTTGTATGCTTTTATTGATTTTGTACTTGCATGTTTTGAGCCAAATGAATAAATTTTATAAAGTTCACTGGTTAGATGTGTTTCAAACCTTTTTTGATGAATCGTTTTTGATTGCGTATTGTCTTTCGAATATCCACCTTTCCATTGAAAGGATGGTTCAATGTATAATTGTGGAATAATGTACAAAGGAAGGGAAAAACCCGATCCCATAAACAGTTGATGCCGATTACTGAAATTTTCATGATATTCATACGCATAGAGCGCATCAACATCCATCAATATCGGTAAATTCAATAATGGAGTGGGGTTCTTTGAAAATCTTATGACAGGCAGGTTTTGAGCAGAAGATGCCTGTGTGTCAAAATTTCTGTGATAAATGTCATCATACCAACGACATTCACCATAGATGCGAGAGTGTTCAAACAAGCGATGAACATGGGCGCGATTTTTTCGAACGGTTTCATCCGGGTCTTCAATGCCCCGGCTATGCCTTTGAGAAAGTAACTGTCGGCTTTTTTCATAACCGGTGTAACCGGTATTGAATGTTTTCAAATAGTCCTGATCACTGACCCGGTCGATATCCAGCTCGGCTTTAATCGTGTTAAACAGAGATTGATCAAGTTTCATCCGAAACCAATATCGATCGGAATTTTGACGCAAATAGTCATCATGAGTGTACCCCCATTCACCTTTCTTTTCCTGTGTTTCTGACTGTCGATCGGTCAGATGATCCATCATGAGTGTTCCCCTGGATTGAGGGCCAATATTATACCGGAATTCAATGCCATTCATCAGACCTCTTTTTTCCATAAAAGAGGTATAGAAGGTGGCATCAGAATTCTTATTGATGACCCAATACAGAGGTTGTTGATAAACCCAGCCCTTTCGACTGCTTTGCTCAACAAAAGGAAAAAGTAATCCTGTCTGACGATGTTGCTTGACTGGAAACAAAAAAAAGGGGGTATAAAAGATGGGAATATGCTTAAATGTCATCAGGCCGTGCCATAATGTGGCATAGCCATCGATTGTAACATGAACATCTTTTCCTGAAATCATCCAATCTGGATCGCAAATATCACAGCCGGTCACCTGGACATCATCAATATGATAAGTATCTGGACCCTTTTTTTCAATTCGGTTTCCTTTGATATATAGTGGTCCTGGTGCATAATACAGGGTTCCCTGATGAATTTCGCCGGTTGACTTTTCCAGATCGAACCACAGATGATCGCCAGAAAAAAAGGTATCTTTGAAATGGGCTAGAACAGAATCATAGGCTTCTATCTCCTTTCTATTTTGATCAATAATGATATGATTGGCATAAATGGACTGACCCTCTTGTAAAATGAGGACATCACCATCTGCTTTGATCATCTGTCGATCAATGTGTATTGTGTCAGCCCATAGGCGAAATTTGGGCGATGACATTTCGAAATATTGAGCATTTAGAGATGTCCATATTCCTGAAACGAATATTAAAAATATAATAGTACCGATCAAGTAAAATGTGAATGCATGTTTATGAATAGTCATGGGTAAGAATTATTTGTCCATAATTTCATGAATAGCGATTGAATTTTCAAGCTGGTTGCCATACAGCGGAATGGCTTTGGATGTGTGATCATCAACGTCTATTATTTGAACACGACCAATAGGATTGCCTGGAATATAATAGTTTTGACCATAAATACCAGATAAGGTTCCCATTGAACCAATGACGTCAAAAATCATATTTTCCAAGAGTCCCGACTGCTTTCCAGATGAAATCAAATAAACATTGCCCTCATTATTAAGAATAAATCCTTTCCAGGGTTCTTTTTTCAAACGATCTGACATCAATGGCACTATTTTTTGAGACAGTTTGGCGAGAACACGTTCAATGGTTTGATCATCCAGAACCGCTTTTCTTGTTACAGGAGGGTCAAATAAGGTTTTAAATAAATACGTTTCATTGACGGGTGCATACCAAAGTTTTGAATGGGTTTCGCAATCAAACAAAGAAAATTCTCCACGAATACGAACATGTGTCTTTTCTTTTCGAAATCCCCAAAAACCCGATTTTTTCGAAACGATACTGATATCATGAATCCCCCCCCAAATAATCGCTTGATAGCCTTTTTCTTTGCCAGTCTTGATGAGAGCCTGACGATCAACATGATCCGTTGATACCAAGAGAGAAGACTTTTGAAGAATTTCCGGCTGACCATCGGTTGTTGAAAAATAAACAAAAGGATTTAACGGGTTCATATCTGATACAATGTTTTGATAAAATTTATCCATCGTTGGTTCAGATATCAATTTTAATCGGTTATCAAATTGAGCAATACCAATCTTTTTTTTTAATTCAGGCATAAGGTCTTGTTTTTTACTATAAAATGGATGCCGGGTGCATCCAACAGAACAATAAAAAAACACATTAGCCACTAAAAAAACACAAGCCAAAAAACAGATAGACTGTTTCATATAATAAATATCTCCTTTAATAAATTATTGATTATCAGGATAAGATGCTTTGACGCAAGTGTGGATACCTCCACGAGGCGTAAAGTCGCCAATAATTTTCATTCTTATTGGTTTTACCTTTTCAACCAGGTGATCCAAAATAACATTGACCAGATGTTCATAAAATACGCCAACATTTCGATATTGCAGCAAATAATATTTTAACGACTTTAATTCTACAATATATTGATCTGGGATGTATTCAATATAAATGGATGCAAAATCCGGCAATCCTGTCATTGGGCACAGTGAAGTAAACTCGGGTTGTTTGATAACCACTTCAATATTTCTTTTTCCGCTGTAATCATACGATACAACCTCAAGAATGTTTGATTGAATATCGTCGAGCTTTTTTATATGGGTTCTTTCTTGATGCATACGACCTCCAGGTAATAATAAATTTTTTGTTTTATACTGAATTATTAGGTTTTCGTCAAACGCAAAGACTTAAACAGATTTACAGAGGAAACGAACAATCGTCTCATAGGCATTT
>PEAL01000077.1 GCA_002753725.1 Deltaproteobacteria bacterium | reverse complement strand
AAAAAAGATACCGCTCTTAAAGAAAAAGATACCGCTCTTAAAGAAAAAGATACCGCTCTTAAAGAAAAAGATACCGCTCTTAAAGAAAAAGATACCGCTCTGAATAGCGCTCTTAAAGAAAAAGATACCGCTCTGAAAGAAATGGATAGCGCTCTGAAAGAAAATGAACTGTTAAAACAGCTATTGATCTCAAAAGGTATTGATCTGCATAGTATCACAAAAGATTAGGAGAAAGGGGTCAAGTTAGGAGAAATGGGGTCAAGTCTGCCCTTGACTCATTAAGATTAACAATTCTGGGATTACCGAACGTCTGAAACCATATTGTACCGCTATGCATTTGCACCTGGCGCCTGGCTGGACATACTGCCTGATGGTCGCTTTGATGCCAGCCCCGAGGGCTTACGATATCTGACATTAACCACATTGGAAATATTTCAGGCTGAAGAACTGGTTCAGGAATTGTATGACCCAAAAGGTGTAAAAGAGGTTATCTCACGATATTTGTAATGGTTTGAGTGTTCCGTTTTAAATATTATAAAATAAAAAAATGAATACTGGAGAAAAAATGAAAAAAATTATCAGTGTCAGCCTTGGAGAAAAAGCGAATGATTATTCTTTTGAAACGTTTTTTTTAGGGCAAGATTTTCGTATTCAACGCTACGGCTTTGACGGAGATACCCAGGAAGCTGCGGCAAAAATGCTCGAAATTGAAAACACGGTGGATGCTATTGGGCTAGGAGCTATCCGGTTTCCTTTTTCAGATGCCAACCAATCAAAAAGCATAAAAGATGCTGAAACGTTGAAAAAAATTACCAGCACATTTAAGATTCCTGTGACCACAGGCGATGCCTTGCGAAAAGTATCTGAAGAATGGGCGATCAGACATCTTCAATTTAAATTTGGAAATTATTTTAATAATGCCAGGGTATTATTTTTAAATGGAATAAACAACCTCAGTATTGCGCGTGTCTTGTCAGAATACACTCCCAACATGAGCTTTGCTGATCCTGTTCTGCAACATGGTATTCCACGATTTATCCAATCTCTTAGCGATCTGGAACGGTATAGCAATGGCATGTATGACATATTAAACCTGGTTCCAAGTAAAACCATCTCATCCTCAGTGATTCCCCTGCGTGAGTGGAACAAATATATTGTAAGAAAAGCCATTCAAAAAGCAACGGTTATCGTTGTTCCCTTTTATGATTTTTATAAATACCTGGCCGATTGTTCTGTTGAAGAATTGGGCGGAAAGATTGTCATTACATCCACAGCATACGATGATCGCGTTGCATATTTACACGAACGCGGTGTTGATGTGATTATCGACACCACGCCCAAAGTATTGGAACGTGTTGTCGATGTCAATGTGCTTGAGGCGATTATATATGCTGCATTAAACAAAAATGTCAATGAAGTGACATCCGATGATTTGCTTGAAATTATCAGTGAACAGCGAATGGATCCACGCGTTATTTATCCATCCGGTAAAACCAAACGGGTCAACCGATTTGCGTTTGTTATTCATCCCTTATCTCAGGAATATTTTAAGAAATTAAAGCTGATTGACTTTATCACCGGTCGAACCACCCCAAAATTTTTGGACGTTCTCGAACGTGTCATGGCGTATGCACCGCCTTTTATTTATTCAAAAGTCTCTGGAATTAAATCACCGCAAGGTATTGAGGCTGAAGGATGGTTGATTACTGTTGGCGGCACCCCAAAGGAGATGTTGAGCCATAGCCCCGAATTTACATATCGTCGATTGCTCATGGCCGCAAAAATGGCCCGACAGATGGGGGCTCAAATTATGGGATTGGGTGCCTTTACCAAAGTGGTTGGCGATGCGGGAGCAACTGTCGCCCGATTGGCGGATATCCCCATAACAACAGGCAATAGTTACAGTGCATCTGGTGCATTATGGGCTGCTGCCGATGCTGTCCGTCGAATGGGACTGATTCAGGTGGAAAAAGGGAAAAAAATAAAGGCGAAAACAATGGTGATGGGTGCAACCGGAGCCATTGGATCGGTTTGCTGCCGATTGTTAGCCCTGGCATTTGAAGAAATCTACATGGTTGGGCGAAATATGGCCAAACTTTTGGCTCTCAAACAGTCCATTGAAAAAGAAGCACCGGATGTTACCATTCATGTGACCACACTGGCAAACAAATACCTGCCGGAAATGGATGTTATTGTCACCGCGACATCCGGCGCAGGAAAAACGGTTCTGGATATCACGAAAGTCAAACCCGGGTGCATCATTACAGATGTTGCCCGGCCTCTGGATTTATCACCAGAAGATGTCAAAAAACGTCCAGATGTCCTGGTCATTGAATCCGGAGAAATATTGTTGCCAGGGAATGTTGAAATGAACAGTATTGGTTTACCGCCCAATGTCGCCTATGCCTGTCTTGCTGAAACCATTGTTCTGGCATTGGAAGGGAGATTTGAAACATTTACTGTCGGGCGGGATATTGAATGGCAAAAAGTCAAAGAAATCTATAAAATGGGTATTAAACACGGCATGAAGCTTGCGGCAATATCTGGTGTAAATGGCGTTTTCACTGATGAAGACATCAACCGAGTTAAAGCGTTGGCACTTGAATCTCGAAACGAACCCGAACAAAAACCGGAACAAGACATTGAAATGCCCTGGATTGGTGATTAAATGACCGTCTGTCGTATGGTATTTCAAACAGCATTCGGATATGCGGCTGCTGCATATGTGGCTCATCCTTTTCAACTTCATAAAGTCTATTTACCGAGACAAACGCGTAACATAGTGATGGATGATATTTTTAATGATTTTGAAATTATTGAGGGGCATCATCCCAATATTGATATTTTGGTTAAACATATGCAGCACTATTTTCAAGGTCATCCCATTCAAACGCCCTGGGCCTGGTTAAAATGGGACACAATGACATCGTTACAGGCGCAAACCCTTAAACAGACAGCCCAAATTCCATTTGGTGCTGTCTGTACCTATCAGCAACTGGCACAAAATATTGGACGTCCTAAAGCCGTGCGTTTTGTTGGATCATGTATGGCGCGAAATCCATATCCAATTATTATTCCGTGTCACCGCGTCATCCGATCTGATGGTTCAATCGGCCAATTTGGCGGAGGGGCATCCCTTAAAAAGCGGCTGCTCGCGTTGGAACAAACGCGAGCGTCTTAAGGCTTTTCAACTTACAAATCTATATTATAAAAAAAAGATTTACATGGGAGGTTATCAATATGCTCATTGTTATGCATCAATCAGCCACAAAAGAACACATCGATAAAGTGGTTAAAGCGATAGAATCAAGAAATTATCAGGCCCGCCCCCTTCCTGGAGGCGAACGTGTCGCTATCGGCGTTTTGTATAATAAGGGGGCTGTGGATGCCTCAATGTTTTCAGGTATGCCCGGGGTAAAAGATGTGATTGCCGTGACCCGCCCCTACAAACTGGTCAGCCGTGAATTAAAACACGATGACACGGTTATTCAGGTGGGCAATGTCAAGATCGGTGGCAACCATTTTGTTATTATGGCCGGACCCTGTGCCATTGAATCTGAAGACCAGGCCCTGACCATCGCCGAACAGGTGGTAAAAAAAGGCGCTCAAATTTTTCGAGGAGGCGCTTATAAACCACGGACGTCACCTTACTCGTTCCAGGGATTGGGTGAAGAAGGCTTGAAAATTATGGCAAGGGTCCGTGAAAAAACAGGCATGCCTGTTATTACGGAAGTTATGGATTTACAAACATTTGATGTTGTCGAAGCCTATGCAGATATCGTTCAAATTGGTACACGCAATATGCAGAATTTCAGTTTACTCCGTCGAGCCGGTCAATCGAAAAAACCGGTTTTTCTAAAACGCGGAATGGCTGCAACCATTGATGAATGGCTGATGGCTGCCGAATATATTTTGGAAGGGGGGAACACCAATGTCATTTTATGTGAAAGGGGGGTTCGAACCTTTGTCAATCACAGCCGCAATACATTGGACATTTCTGCTGTTCCAGTTGTTAAACAAGAAAGCCATTTACCGATTATCATGGACCCCAGTCATGCAGGCGGACATCGGGAGCAGGTGATTCCGCTCAGTCGTGCATCAGTCGCTGTTGGTGCCCACGGTCTCATGGTTGAAGTACATCATGATCCAGACAACGCCATGAGTGATGGCGCACAATCCTTATATCCTGATCAGTTTGAACACCTGTGCAAACAGGTGCATGCGATTCGTCAGGCCATGAACCCGGATATGGGTTCTCAAAAAAAATAAAAGAAAGGAAATAACCATGTCCCAAATAATTGTGCTTGGTGGCAGTGGTGCTGTTGGTTCTGTTGCTGTTAAAACATTACACAAGAGCAAAGACTTTGAAAAAATTATCATTGGAGATTACAATCTGGATGGCGCAAAGCAATTGGCCGCTGAAATGAATGATTCCAGTATAACCGCTTGTTTTGTGGATGCTCTGGATCCGGCAGGTCTTCGGCAAGTCATTGATGGCTGTGATATTGTTCTCAACTGTGTCGGGCCTTTTTATAATACCGTAAAACCTATTTTAGAAGCTGTCCGCGAAAAGAAAATCAACTATGTTGATGTTTGCGATGATGTCGATGTCACCCTTGAAATTCTTGACATGGATGAAATGATTAAAAAGGAAGGACTCAAGGTTGTTTTGGGAATGGGCAACTCTCCAGGGATCACCAATATTCTTGGAAAACTGGCATCTGATTTACTGCTTGATGAAACCCATTCCATTGATATTTTTCATACCCACGGCGGTGAGAAAGTCGAAGGAGAAGGCGTTATCGGGCATCGATTTCATTGCATGACCATCGACTGCCCCATGTTTCTTGATGGTCAACTGGTGTATGTTAAATATTTTGAAAAAGAAGGTATTGCTTTAAGACAAACCTTTGATTTTCCAATCATTGGAGAAGTGCCTATTTATCCATATCCTCACCCCGAACAAGTTACCCTACCCAGATATATTCAGTTGAAACAGGTGACCAATAAAGGATCTGTTATTCCCAATGCCTATTATGATTTAACCCGTGACTTATGCGGTCTGGGATTGAGCAGCAAAACATCGGTGACAGTCAAAGGTCAACCGGTTGTGCCATATGATTTTGCTGTTGCCTATATTTTACAGGAAAGAGAACGCATGCTTCAAGAAGCAGGGATCGATAAACCGCGTGGTTGTGTGTCAGTAATCGCCAAGGGAATCAAAGATGGAGATTACAAAGAGTTTCGTTTTCATCTTGTCTCAGAAAGTGAAGGTCTGGGTGAAGGCACCGGTATTCCTGCTGCTGTTGGAGCGATCATGATGAACCGAGGACTAATTGAAAATACAGGTGTTATGCCACCTGAAGCATGTGTGTCAGCCATTGATTTTTTAAAAACAACAAGCGAAGTGTATGACCTCACAGGAAAAAAATCAGACTCCCAATCCACAGGCCAGGTCATGCTGGAAATGGTTGATAAAGAAGGTCATGTCACCCCCATTGATGTTTCACAGTTTGGAATTTTTTAAATATGCCAGGCATTCAGCATACAAGCGAGGAATATATTCTTGCCATTGATCATGGTACATCAGGTCTAAAAGTAGCACTGGTAACAACCCGTGGACAAGTGGTTGATTTTGAATTTGAACCGACACCCACGCACTATCTACAAGGCGGCGGTGCGGAACAAGACCCTGAGGACTGGTGGCGCGCGTTTATGACAGCATCAAAACGACTTGTGAACAAAGGAAACGTTCCCAGAACAGCGATTGTTGCCATTTCTGTATCCAGTACGTTCTCAAGCACAGTAGCGGTTAATCGTGAAGGAACCCCTTTGATGAACTGTCTTACCTGGATGGATTCCAGAGGCGCTCCATATATCAAGGAATTGGTGGGAGGGTTTCCGCGTATCAATGGATACAATGTGTTCAAAGTTCTAAATTGGATTCGAATCACTGGAGGAGGCCCACAGCTTTCAGGCAAAGACGATATCGCTCATGTCATCCTGATTCAAAAAAAATTTCCTGAAATATATGCGGAAACATACAAATTTTTAGGCAGCAAAGATTTCCTAAATTTACGACTCACCGGCGAGTTTGCAGCATCCCATGATTCTATTATGCTATTTTGGGTGACAGATATACGCGATATCAATAATATTCATTATAGCGATAAACTCATTCAAGCAACAGGCATTGATAAAGAAAAACTTCCAGAACTCCGAAAATCAGTGGATATTCTGGGACTGTTGAAACCCGACTTGGCCGAAGAACTGGGTCTTGGTAAACATGTCAAGGTCGTAATGGGTTCACCGGATCATCAGGCAGCCCAGGTGGGGGCAGGGGCTGTTCGAGACTTTGAAGGGCATGTGTATATCGGGACATCGTCATGGATTGAATGTATCGTTCCATTTAAAAAAACAGATATGTTCCATAGTATTGCATCCCTACCATCAGCTATCCCTGGCAAATATCAATGTATTAATGAACAAGATATTGCGGGAGGCAGTCTGTCTTTTTTGCTGAATAATATCATCCTTCATGAAAATGAATTTTTTTGCGGTAAACGCCCATCTGACCCTTATGAAAAACTCAATGCTATGGCCGGTCGGGTTCCACCTGGCAGCGACAACCTGATTTTTACTCCCTGGTTAAATGGTGAAAGAACACCTGTGGATAATACAACCCTTCGCGCGGGTTTTCACAACCTGTCCATGCGAACCACTGCCGATCATATTGCCCGATCAGTGCTTGAAGGAGTGGCTTACAATACTCGTTGGAGCCTGACCTATGTTGAAAAATTTATTCGTCAGCCCATGAATTCTTTGAGTTTTATTGGTGGTGGCGCAAAATCTGATCTTTGGTGTCAAATTTTTGCAACTGTTTTGAATCGTCAGGTCCGTCGGGTTCGAGATCCCATTGAAGCAAACAGTCGTGGCGCTGCATTTATTGCTTCTGTTGCCCTTGGACGAATTTCATTTCATGATATTCCAGACCTTATTGAATATGAAAAAATCTTTGACCCTGATATAACACAACAATTAAATTATGATCATCTGTACCGTGTTTTTATTGATATTTATCGGAAAAATAAGGGGATTTATCGTCAGTTGAATACTTAATTAGGATTAATTAGGATTATTAGGATTATTAGGATTATTAATTAGGATTATTAATTAGGATTATTAGGATTATTAGGATTATTAGGATTTAATTAGGATTATTAGGATTTAATTAGGATTTAATTAGGATTATTAGGCTTATTAAATTTTATTAGGTTGTTAGAATTAAAGGATTAATATTCTCAGGGTGATTATTAGGATGAAATTTGGAGATATTACACATAAAATTATTGGGTGTGCGATGAAGGTTCATTCAACACTTGGAAACGGCTTTCAAGAAGTTATTTATCAAAGGGCTTTGGCTATTGAAATGAACAAACAAGGTTTATCTTTTGTTCGTGAAATGAAAATGGAAATATATTATGAAGGAGAACATATAGGTTCAAGACAGGTCGATTTTTTTGTGGAAAAGTTAATTATGGTCGAATTGAAAGCAGTCATTAAATTAGAGGATGTTCACCTGGCACAAGCCATGAATTACTGTCAGGTTTACAATCTGCCAATTGGATTACTAATCAACTTTGGTTCAAGAAGACTCGAATATAAAAGAGTATACAACCTCAATCATCCTGAAAACAAGGACTATAAAAAACGTCAGAAATAGAAGATGTTGATTAAAATAAAATACTTTAGTATGTAATCCTGTAATCCTGTAATCCTGTAATCCTGTAATCCTGTAATCCTGTAATCCTGTAATCCTGTAATCCTGTAATCCTAATAATAATCCTAATAATCCTAATAATAATCCTAATAATCCTAATAATCCTAATAATAATCCTAATAATTATCAAAGGGAGAAATCACATGAAAGAAATAAAAGAATCATTTTTTAAAAAATTATGGAACAATTATTTGAAACGCCTTGCAGAAGAGCAAAAAAAATCAAACCCGTGTGTAAAATGAGCGCCAAGAGCATCGAATTCCGGTCGGAATTCAAAAATATCAGTTAAGAACAAAAAATAAAACCTGTCGTTTTGGAATAAAATAGTCATATGAAGTATGCTTTTTTTTCTTTTTTTATTTGTTTGGTATCAACGCCAGTGGTGATCAAAATCGCTCATGCGCGTGATTGGCTGGCACATCCCACTCATAATCGCTGGCACAGCAAACCTACAGCTCTTTTTGGCGGAATTGCTATTTTTTTGGCCGTAACACTGCCAATGATTTGGATAACTGATTTTTCAGATCTTATGCAATTGATGCATTCACAGCCCGGTCTTCCTTATCAATTACCGCCCATAAGTAGTGTATTGTTTATGGGTATGTGCTTTATTTTTGGACTGGGCCTTATTGATGATTTCTTTCAAATCAAACCCCATACCAAGCTGATGGGACAGTTTCTGGCAGCATTGTTTGTTACCTTCGCAGGGTATCGACTGAACTGGTCAGTATCCTTAACCTTAGACACAATCCTGACAATTATTTGGATTGTCGGCATGACCAACGCCTTTAATTTGTTGGATAACATGGATGGATTATGTGCAGGTGCCGGACTTTCCGCCGCCTTGTCTCTGGCTTTTTTGTATCAGGGATATTCTCCGGATATTGCTTTGCTTGCATTTATTCTTGCTGGTGCGATGGCTGGCTTTCTCGTATATAATTTCAATCCCGCGTCGATTTTTATGGGCGATTGTGGCAGTCTTCTTATTGGTTTTTCCCTGTCTGTTTTAGCATTGTATTACTCCTCCCAGCAAACAGCTATCTTTTTTACAAACTATGCCATCCCTGTCTTAATTTTTATTGTCCCCATTATTGACACATCACTGGTCACCATTGTTCGTATTCTCAGCGGTCGGAAAGCTTACATAGGCGGTAAAGATCATACCTCGCATCGACTGGTTTTGAGTGGATTTACAGAGCGGGGCGCTGTTCTGGTTTTATATGGCATTGGATTTTTGTCCGGTCTGGCTGCTTTGTTTGTACAAACCCATGACCGGTTTACATCGCCGGTCGTTATCATTCCCCTTGTGATTATCGTGATCTTGATGGCCGGATTCCTGGCGCAAGTCAGAGTTTATCCTGAAAATGAATATTGCCTGCTAAAAGGTCGACGATTTAGTCCCATGCTTGAAGATTTAACTCATAAACGTCAGTTATTTTTAGTCATACTTGATTTTTGCGTTATTTCTTTTTCGTATTATCTATCCTATCGAATTCGATTTCAAGGGGCTGATTTTTCTTATTATTTTCAAATATTTTTGCGATCCTTACCCCCCATTATTGCTTGTAAATATCTGGCGTTTAATATCACCGGCGTTTATAAAAGCATTTATAAACAGATCAGTATCAGTGATTTGCGAACCTTGATCAATGGAACGATTTTATCCACGCTCTTTTGTGTGGCGGTGATGACATATATCTATCGATTTGAGGATTTTTCCAAAGGTATTTTTATTATTGATTGGTTTTTTACAACAGGGCTGATTTTCGGAACCCGGGTGTTTTTCCGTGTTTTTTCTGATTCACTGCACCGAAGACAATTAAAAGGAGATGCGGTGATTATTTTTGGCGCTGGCCGTGGAGGTGAAATTCTGCTTCGGGAAATTTTGAACAATAATGCCCTTCAATGCAAACCCATTGGTTTTATGGATGATAATGCGCTATTAAAAGGTAAGAACCTGATGGGGTATCCAATCTTAGGAACGTCTGAGACGATTCAGACCATAGTGGAACGTCATCCCATTGATGGCATATTGATTTCCTTTCAAAATCCTGACATTCTGAACCGAATGGAAACACTCATTGCCTTTTGTAAAAAACACACGATTTATATCAAACAATTTCAAATTCAGTTGAAATCATTGCTATGATAAAAAAAAATTTTACAACCATTATTGAGACACACTCACCTGAAGAAACGGTTCATTTGGGATATTGTATTGGGAAAAGTTTATATCCAGGGCATGTTGTGGCGTTGATCGGTCATTTGGGTGCAGGTAAGACATGGTTGTCCCGAGGTATTGCCAAAGGGCTGGGGATTTCAAAAAATCATCATGTCCACAGTCCAGCCTTTGACCTGGTTCATGAACACCCGGGAACCATTCCCATGTACCATATGGACTTTTATCGACTGGATCATTTTTCGCGGGAAGATGAGCTGTGGATTGAAGAATATATTCATTCTGATACAGGGGTCTGTGTCATCGAATGGGCTGACAAATTCATTAAAGATCTGCTGGATGATCACCTGGAAATCCATCTTGAAATGGGCGGGTGTGACACAGACCGAAAAATTTCGTTGATTGCTGTGGGAGATGAATATTACACCATAATGGATCATCTGCTACAGTTATTTTATATAAAAAATAAAAACATAAACATTTTGGACAAAGAATAAAATGATCATACTTGCCATAGATATGTCTGGTAATCGATGTTCAATTGGTATCAGCCAGAAACAGTCCATCCTTGCAGAATCAAGCACATTTGTAAAAATGCGGCATCTTCCGGGAATCATGCCGCAACTGGATTATACCTTAAAACAAGCCAATAAACGTATTCAGGATATCGAATTGTTATGCGCAGTTTCTGGCCCAGGTTCATGGACCGGTATTCGCATTGCTGTCACAATGCTGAAAACATTTGCACATGCCCTGTCAATTCCCTGTGTGACAGTCAATAGCCTGGATATTTTGGCATGCAATATGCGTTTTGTAGAACCGGTGGTTTATCCGATCATTGATGCTGCACGAAAACAGGTCTATTCTGCGGCCTATGATTGCCAGAGTGACAGTCCTCAAAATATTGAAATACCTACCCTTAAAAAAATGGATATATTTTTAGCTCACATCCAATCACCGGCAATTCTGGTGGGAGATACCATTCATGTGTATTCCGATAAAATCCAAAGCATGACCAAAAAACAACTCTTACTGGCACCTGTCTCTCTTAATCAAATTTTGATATCTCATGTTATTGAAAAAGGGTATAATAAATTTGTGAAAAATGGACCGGATGAGCTTCATGATATATCACCCAATTACCTGCAACAAACCGATGCGGAAAGAAATTTTGTTAAAATGTAGGCACCCTTTGTGGTTGACCTGCGGCAACGATGCGATTGACCTGCTTTTTGGGAATGCACCCTATCTATACATGGGACAATTTTATCTTCACCTGATGCAACAGAGAACAATTTATCGATTATTCTAATTTATTATATAGCATTTGGTACAGTTCCTTGATAATATATGACTTCAATTTTGCAGTTGGCGTGGACATTTCTCAGCATAAATCATAAGGTTACTGCAAACATTCTCGTAGTTGGTTATTGAAAAAAAAGATATTGGTAATCGAAAAGATGAATCATTCATTATATTATAAGGTTTGCTTTGAATAGTTCAAAATATATAATTCATGAATATTTAACCCAAAATAATTTTTCCCCATTTGGAGATTGGTTATCCCAAATAAGTGATAAAAGAGCAAGAGCTCTTGTTAGAACAAGACTTGATAGAGTAAGACTTGGAAATTTAGGAGATTGTAAACCTATCGGTGACAATGTTCATGAGTTAAGAATACACTATGCACAAGGCTACAGAATATACTTTGCTTTAGATGGCAATAAAATAGTTATCTTGCTATGTGGTGGATCAAAAAAAACACAAAAAAAAGATATTCTCAAAGCCAAAGAATATTGGACTGATTATAAAAGGAGGCTATATGGATAAAATAACACGTCCATATCAGGATGAACTATTAAAATCTTTAACCGATCCAAGCGAGGCAATGGAATATCTTGATGCATCTCTTGAAGAGGATGATCCTCAATTATTCACGCTTGCTTTGGAAAATGTGGCTACAGCTAAAAGAATCTCAGAACAGAATAGCTATCAAAACTATCAAAAGAAATTTCAAGAATTTCAGAACATTTGTTTTATTTCAGAGTTTTTAAAAAATATGGGGTTAAGACTATCTGTTGTTTCAAAATGTTAAGTTTTATTTAGGCTTGGCTTCATCAATTTTGCAGTTAGCGAGAAAACTTTTCAACATAATACTAAGGTTCTTTACATATACTATCGTTATTGGTTATTGTAAAAAACAGTTCTTGGTAATTGCAAGTTCGTAGTAAAAACACGCTTATCGTAAACGGCTATCATCCCAATCGAACACGTAATTCTGGTTCAAAAAAAATAGAATTAACTTTTTATGAAATGGGGAACTTATTTTTCAAGTATTCCTTAAACTTTAACAGGAGAGATTAAACTGTGAAAAGTCTATTCACTTTTCATAAAAAATGTGCAATCATCTTTTTTCTCTGCATTTTATTTATCCCTGCCAGACCACTTTTTTCATCCAATCAATGCGAAACAGTTACGATTCAACTCAAATGGTTTCATCAGTTTCAATTTGCAGGATATTATGCAGCCATTGAAAAAGGGTTCTATGAACAAGAAGGTTTGCATGTCATCTTAAAAGAGCGCAATCCCAACAAAGGACACATCCAATCTGTCCTTGATGGTGACGCTGAATATGGCGTTGCAGATGCAGGCCTGTTATTGGACAGAATGCTTGGCAAACCTGTTGTTTTGCTCAAACAAATCTTTCAACACTCCCCCTTGATTTTTGTCACCCTGAAAAAATCCAAAATTATCAGCCCATATGATATGCAAGGAAAAAAAATCATGCTGGATTCCGAGGGACACAGCAATACACCACTGGTTGCCTTACTTCTCGAAACCACAGGAAATCTGAATTCAATAACATTGGTCAAACAGTCCTTCAATACAGACGCCTTGCTTACCGGTCAAGTGGATGCCATGTCGGCCTATATTACCGATTTACCCTATGCACTTCAAAAACAGAACATTCCCATCAATATTATCAATCCCCAAAACTATGGCATTGATTTTTATGGGGATAATTTTTTTACCACTGAAACGGAAATCATCAAAAATCCCCAACGGGTAGACAAGATGATTCGCGCAACCCTGAAAGGATGGGAATATGCGCTGAAAAATCAAGATGAAATAATCACTCTGATATGCAATAAATACAATCCAAAGATAACTTCCGACGAACTTTATTTTGAGGCCCAAATGACTGATTTGATGGTTCTCTCTGAAATCATTCCGTTGGGTTCAGTGACAGGTCATCGATACAAAGCTGTTGCAGAAATCTATAAAAATACAGGTATTGATATCATTGATAATAATTTACAGAATTTTATATACGAAAATTCCGACTTTCTTTCAACGGGATTTGACTTGCAACTTAGCATGAAAGAAAAAAACTGGATCAAAAAAAATCCAGAAGTGATCATTGCTTTTGATGGTGACTATGCGCCGTATAGTTTCAAAAATAAACAGAATACGTTTGAAGGCATTGCTGTTGATTATGCCAATGAATTGTCACATCGGACAGGGCTGACATTCAAGATTCACCCCGAAGGCGTATGGAAAACACTTTACCAGGATGCTCTTGAAGATAAGGTTGATGTTATCGCCAGTTTGATGATCCGCACGGATCGCTTGAAAGATTTTAATATTACTCAACCCTATATTTCTCTTTCCTATTACATTATCACACGCAAAAGTAATAAAGACATCATTCATCGTGAAAATATCCAGAATAAAACAATAGCGTTAGTTGATGGCTATGCCAGCACAGAGTCGATAATGAATGAATTTCCACACATCAAGCAGTTCAAGGCAAAAACTTTAACCTCAGCGCTTTTTGCTGTTTCTTCCGGTAAAGCAGATGCCGTTGTCATTGCAATGGGTATGGCGCAACATCTCATTGCACAGCATAATATCGTCAACCTGAAATTTGCAGCCCCCTATGCACATGGTATGTTTGAGCAGGGATTTGGTATCCGAAAAAATTTACCAGAATTGGCATCCATACTTGATAAAGCCTTACAATCCATATCCAATGATGAGCGTATTCATATCTTTAACCGATGGAGTAAGCTTGAAATTGCAAAGGAAGAAACCGTATTGTTAGGAAAAGTTCAAAAAATTCAATTGACCTCGGAAGAAAAACAATGGATTGCCAATCATCCTGTGATTCGTGTTGTGTCCAGCAGCCGTTGGGCACCTGTTGAATTTTCTGATAATGATGATCATGAGGAATTCAAAGGGATTGCCATTGATTATCTTCAACGAATTTCTAAAATGTTTAATATGGAGTTTGACTTTAAACATGTGGATAGCTGGTCAGAATGTATGGAAATGCTCAACAATAGAGATATTGATATGATACCTGCAATCGCTGAAAAAGTGGATCGAAAAGTTTATGCATCCTTCACAAAGCCTTATCTTTCACTGCAAACAGCAATTTTTACATTGAATGATATTTCTTACATTCAGACACCTGAGGAATTATTTCATCAGAAAGTCGTTATTGTTGGATATGCCATTGACAAATACTTAATGGATAAGTATCCAGAAATTCAATTTGTCAAAGCGGAAAGTATTTTAGAAGCCTTGAGAATGGTTCAACACAAGTCGGTTTTTGCTTATGTGGGAAGTATTTTTGTTACCAGTCATTATATCAAACAAGTAGGGTATAACAACCTGAAGATTTCCGGATATCTGGATTATAAATATGACGTTGCGATGGCGGCTCGCAATGATTGGCCCATGCTGACGAATCTTTTACAAAAAGGTATGGATGCCATTGAAAAAAGTGAAAAGGATTCCATATATAAATCATGGGTTTCTCTCAATTATGAAGAAAAAAATTATGCTTCACTGATTTGGAAACTTATCCTGGGCGCAGGCATGATATTTTTCTTGTTTGCCATCTGGAACAGAATTCTCAGTAAACAGGTGAAAGAAAGAAAACGCGCTGAGCAAGAAGCCAAAGATTCTCAAGCCTCAATGATGGTGGTCATGCAAGATCTCAACGCAGCTAAAAATAAAGCCGAGGAAGCGGCCCTTGCAAAAAGTGTTTTTATTGCCAATATCAGCCATGAAATTCGTACACCCATGAATGCTGTTCTGGGGTTTATTGACCTTGTTCTGGACAGAAAAGATATTTTGAAAGACACACGTAAAAATCTGACCATTGCCAGAGAATCTGCAGCAGCCCTTCTGTCATTAATCAATGAAATTTTGGACTTGAGCAAGGCAGAAAGCGGAAAACTCATCCTTGAAAACAAGGCATTTAATATTGATTACCTCATTCATAGGATACTGAATACCATTCAGGAAAAAGCTCATGAAAAAGATCTGTACATTCATTATGATATTGATCCTCAAGTACCTGATGTTGTTATGGGTGATCCCCTCCGGTTGCGGCAAGTTTTAATCAATCTCATTGGGAATGCTATAAAATTCACAGAACAAGGGGGAATTAATATTCATGTAAAGAATACGCATGAAAACCATTTTATCATTTTTTCAGTCAAAGATACCGGTGTTGGGATCCCCGGTGATCGATTGAATGTGATTTTCAATCCATTTGAACAGGCAGACCCCTCAATAACGCGCCGCTATAGTGGAACAGGGCTTGGAACCACCATCTCAAAACATCTCGTCGAACTGATGGGCGGAAATATCGGTGTTGAAAGCACACCTGGTCAAGGCAGTAACTTTCATTTTACCGTGTATCTACCAGAAACAAACCGGAACCCTGAAAAGGATCTTTTTGGTGTCGCCCATTCCATTGTCAAAAAATCCCATCACAAATTCCATGTATTACTTGTTGAGGACACAGCGGCAAATGTCAAATTGGCTTTAAGTCGCCTGGAAAAACAAGGTCATACCGTTGATCACGCCTGGAACGGACGTGATGCCATTCAACAGCTCCAAATACAGAAATACGATATTGTTCTCATGGATATACAAATGCCCATCATGGATGGTCTTGAAGCAACAAAACGCATTCGTCAAATGGGTTGGATCGATGTGCCCATCATTGCACTGACAGCAAGACTCTATCAACAGGAAAAACAAAACTATCTTGATGCCGGAATGAATAATGTCGTTGGTAAACCTATTAATTTCAACGAGTTGTTTGCGACAATGGAAAAATATGTTCTCAAGGACCATAAGGAATCATTTGTTCCACCTGTTGAAACAGAAAAGAATTTCAATGCAACAGAATTTCCGGACATTGAAGGTATTAATTTTGCAGAAGGCATGGAAAGGTTTGAAGACTGGAATTTTTATACCCGAGAATTGATTGATTTTTCTAAAAATTATGCCAGTGTTGCGGATGACATTCAAACCGCTCTTACAGAAGGTGATTACCCCGCAGTCACTGCTATCGCACATCGCTTAAAAGGATTATCGGGTAATCTTTCCATAACGAGTGTTTTTCATCTGGCATCTGATATTAATGATAAAATTATTAATAACGAACACGAACCCGCTCAATCGTTGATCCCCTTATTGCAAAAAACGATGGAAGATATGGCGCTACCGATTCAGAATCTTGCACCCGTGACTGAAACAAGTGTTTTTCCGGAAAAAAAGAGTGATGTCGATGCTCTCAAGAAAGTGCTTACAGATATTCAACATGCCATAGACAGGTATGACATTGACAGCGTTGAGTATAAATTTGAAGAACTCAAACTCTTTTTTACAGATCATGAAATGGTAAAATTAGCAAAAGACATCAGAGATTATGATTATGATGGCGCCTTTGCAGAGGTGCAACGATTCATCGATTCTATTTGACAAAAAGAGTGTCAAAGAGTAGTTTCTGAAATAAAAAAAGGATGTATCATGCAAAATAAGCCTCAAATTCTCTATGTAGATGATGAACCCAAAAATCTGACACTGATGCGTCAGATTTTACAGGACACCTATCAGGTTATTTCTTTTCCAGATGGTTTAAAAGCGTTGGAATCATTGGAAAGGATCAATCCAGATTTGATTTTACTGGATATTATGATGCCTTTTATGGATGGTTATGAGGTTTGCCGTCGGCTGAAAACCTATGACAAAACAAAAGAGGTACCGGTTATTTTTGTAACAGCCAGAAGTGAGGTTGAAGATGAAACCTATGGCTTGCAATTGGGTGCGGTGGATTATATCTCAAAACCTGTCCAGAAAGAATTGCTGAAAATCAGAATTAAAAATCAATTGGACCTTCGAGAAAAAATTCTGGTTGAGCGCAAGCTTGCAGAACTTAAAGCGGATGTCGAACGGATTACAAGGCATGATTTAAAAACACCATTGAATGCAATTATTAATTTTCCAATATTTATCAGAAATGAACCCTTGAGCGAAACCCAGGAAGAATTACTCAAAGAAATTGAAATGGCCGGTCAAACCATGCTGGGTTTGGTTAATCTGTCTCTTGATTTGTATAAAATGGAACAGGGGGTATATGACCTCCAACCCGTTTCAGTGGATATCCTGTCGGTTCTCAAGGATGTTTTAAATAATAATATGTTTATTGAAACCACAGGAAAAGTGGTTGAAACAAAAATTAATGGTCAATTAATTTCAAAAATATCTGTGTTTACCTTACAGGGAGAACGCCTGCTCTTTTATTCAATGCTATCCAACTTAATCAAAAATGCCATTGATGCATCCATAGGAAAACCCATCAGCATATTTCTGGATAACATCAACTCTCCATGCATTACCATTCATAATCATCGTGCTGTTCCTGAACATATAAAAGATACCTTTTTTGAAAAATATGTAACCTATGGAAAAAGAGGTGGTACAGGATTGGGAACCTATTCCGCAAAACTCATTGCTGAAACTTTGGGCGGAACGATTTCTATGAACTCTTCAGAAGAGCATGGGACAGAAGTTAAAATTGTATTTCCATTCATGTGCCGGGAAAAATAATTCAGAGGAGCCGACAGCATCTTTCCCAATCAGTACTCTATAGCCATCGATCCACCCACATCTGAAACATCAATAACTGCCATAATTTTGTAATATTTTCCGAATGTCCTGCCAAATAACGATCTCGTAATGCTACCACAAATTGATCATCCAAAAAGCCTTGTTGTTTCAACCTGCCTTTATCCAGATAGTGCAAAAAATAGGATTTCAATTCCTTCCGAAACCATCGATCAATGGGAACACTAAACCCCTTTTTGGGACGATCCAGTAATGCACGTGGACAATATCGATACGTGATGGCTTTGAGCAAGCGTTTGGTGACGCCATTGCTATATTTGAAGGACGCTGGCAGACGTGCAACAAATTCTAATATATGATGATCCAGCAGGGGTTCCCGGCCTTCCAGACTGACAGACATGGTGGCGCGATCAACTTTTGTCAAAATATCATCCGGTAAATACGTTTGGTAGTCAATGGCTAACATGGCATTCAGCAAATCTGTTTTTTGAGATATCTTTCGTTCATCATCAAAAAAAGTTGAAAAAGAGGTGTTGTCCATAGGCCTTAAATCATCAAGATCAATATCTGTAAACAATTGACTCGTTATATTCATGAACTCAATAATTTTTTTGCTTTGAAGCATCAATTGAACTTTTTGAACGCGGCTTTTCAAGTTATATGCTGACACTCGTGATGGTATGACTTCAAAAGGCACATGGGTCAACAATTTTTTCAACTGTCGTCGAACGTAAGGCTTCATCCTGTGAATCATTGACCACATTTGCACCCCCACCGATGCTTTG
>PEAL01000477.1 GCA_002753725.1 Deltaproteobacteria bacterium | reverse complement strand
TATTATTTTATGATAAAAAAGAAAAATATGAAAAAGAAACCGCTTTGAATGAGATCCCTCGTTTAAAAAAGCTTTGATTAAAACTAAACCAAGGATAAAAATCGTGTCAAAAAAAACAATCAATGCCATATCACCAACCCGTTCTGAGAACTATCCAGAATGGTATCAACAAGTTATAAAAGCGTCGGACCTGGCAGAAAATTCTGCTGTCCGAGGTTGCATGGTTATCAAACCCTGGGGGTATTCCTTATGGGAAAACATTGTCCGCGAACTTGATGACATGTTTAAAGCAACGGGTGTTAAAAATGCATATTTTCCACTATTTATTCCATTAAGCTTTTTGGAAAAAGAAGCGGAACATGTGGAAGGTTTTGCCAAAGAATGCGCGGTTGTCACTCATCACCGCCTGACCCAAACAGAAGATGGAACGCTTAAACCTGATGGTCAACTTCAGGAACCCCTGATTGTCAGGCCGACATCAGAGACCATTATTGGCGAATCGTTTTCACGATGGGTATCCAGTTACCGCGACTTACCGGTTTTGATCAATCAATGGGCCAATGTGGTTCGATGGGAAATGCGAACCCGCCTTTTTTTAAGAACATCAGAATTTCTCTGGCAAGAAGGTCATACCGTTCATTCAACAGCCGAAGAGGCTATCGAACGAACTCGTATGATGCTTGACGTTTATGCAAAAATGGCAGAAGAGTACCTGGCCATTCCTGTTATTTGTGGACAAAAAACGCCATCGGAAAGATTTCCAGGTGCCATTGATACCCTGTGTATTGAAGCCATGATGCAGGATCGAAAAGCACTTCAAGCAGGAACATCGCATTTTCTGGGTCAAAATTTTGCAAGAGCATCCAATATCAAATATCAATCAGACCAGGAAAAAGAGGAATACGCCTGGACAACCTCCTGGGGCGTTTCTACACGATTGATCGGCGGAGTGATCATGACCCACTCTGATGATGATGGCCTGATTCTTCCCCCCAGAGTCGCATCTGCCCATGTGGTGATTATGCCCATTATCAAAAAAGAAAAAGACAGGGCAATGGTTACTGAATATACCGAACAACTGGCCAAAGAATTGAGAGATCAATCGTATCATGGCCGACCTGTTCGAGTGGAACTGGATAGCCGCAATGTTGGCAGTAAAAACTGGGATTGGATTAAAAAAGGCATTCCTGTTCGTGTTGAAGTGGGACCAAGAGATATTGCTGAAAATTCGGTGTTTGTTGCTCGAAGAGATCAGTCCCATCGTTTGCGACAGTCCATTCCAAAAGATCAATTTGTCAGTGAATTACCGGGTATGCTGGATGATATTCAACAGCAACTTTTTCAGCGAGCGCTTGATTTCAGGACAGAACACAGTGTCACGATTGATAAAAAAGATGATTTCTATAACCTGTTTACCTCAACAGATGAAAACACCATTCACGGTGGTTTTGCTCATTCATTCTGGTGTGGTTCTCCGGAGTGTGAGGCCCATGTAAAAAAAGATTTGTCTGTTACCATTCGCTGCATTCCGTTTGATTCTTCAAATGACAGTGGCCCCTGTATTTATTGTGGTAAAACAGGGACAGGAAGGGTTATTTTTTCAAAGGCTTATTAATTAATTGGATTTTATAATGATTCTCGAAAAGGCGTATTCAGGGGGAGTACGCCCATCATAACCGCTATTATTGAAACCATCATAACCGCTATTATTGAAAGGTAAGGTAGACATATGCTTGATAAAGATAAAAAAATTCGAAAAGTTACATTGATCGGCTTTTTGATTAATATCCTTCTGTCAGCAGCAAAAATAATTGCCGGAACCTATGGAAAAAGTCAGGCGGTTGTCGCTGATGGTATTCACAGTCTTTCAGACACAACAACAGATGTTGCTGTTATTATTGGCTCATACTTCTGGTCAAAACCGCCGGATAGCAATCATCCATATGGCCATCAACGCATTGAGACAATTGTTTCTATCTTTATCGGCCTTGTTCTTTTGGCAGCAGGTGCAGGTATTGGACTGGAAGCAATAATCAACCTGCATAAACAATCATCCTGTCCTCCAGGCTGGGTTGCCCTGGCAGCATCGATTGCTTCCATAATATGCAAAGAAAGTCTTTACCAATGGACAATGATTACCGGAAAAAAAATTAAAAGTATATCCCTTACCGCAAATGCATGGCATCATCGTCTGGATGCCATCAGTTCCATTCCGGTCTTTTTTGCTGTGGGAATTTCTATTCTTTGGCCAGAATGGAATTTTATCGATCGTGTGGGCGCAATTTTTGTTTCCTTTTTAATTGGTTATGCTTCATTATCGATTATTATCACCGGTTTGAAAGAATTGATTGATGTAGGGGCTCCCCTTGAACTCTGCGAAAAGATTAAAATTATTGCACTAACAAATAAGGCCGTTCAACAAGTTCATGCCATTCGTACACGATATGTTGGAAGCAGTCTTCAAGTAGACCTGCATGCGGTTGTCGATGGTAGCATGACGGTTTATGAAGGGCATCAAGTCGCTGAAGATATTGAAAAACGAATATTAGATAATGGGCCGGATGTTGTGGATGTCGTTGTTCATATTGAACCTGAAGACTCCGCCATTCCAGAAAAAAAGACGCAATAATACAATAACGTGAGTGACATTGAAAAAATAATTGTCTTGTATAATGACTTCATTTTTCCTGAAAATCTTCAAAATCATTCATTATAATCAAACAAAAAAAGCGTTGTCTGAACCGGTTTAAACATGGAGACTTGTGTTGAGACACACGCAACAGCAATACACATGTTACCATTACCCGTTTTATCAAACCAGATGTAATCACTGATATACCCATTAATTTTCGGCGTTTTCCACAGGGGGATCATTCCCAGACCATTCCATTTCAGGCAGGTGATCGTGCCACTTTGAAACTGGCGATATCGTTGAAACAATCGTCCACCTGATGTTGCATGATGTTCTGACACGATGATTTCGTCGAGGTTGTCGTGGTCAACATCAAAGACCTGGATTCGCTGATTCAGATAACAATATTTTTCTTTATCATGAGATGATCTTTGCGACTGTTTTTTAGGCAATATTAAAATATTTTTAGACTCTGCATATAAGATTTCACTCAACCATTTCTGCCTGAGGGCTGCATCCAGGATCTCAATTTTATTATCTGATCGAACAATCACATAATCTTTATATCTGCCTGTAAAACGTCCCTGATGAAATGAAGCAAAATGCGTGTTTGGCGGAATGGCTTGCGGTTTTTCAATAAACAATTTTTTATGCGCGTAGTTCAGCAAAAACACTTTTTTAGAAAAGAATTTATCCACAGACTGTTTTTGACCAATCAATTGAACAGAATGATCCGCACGCTGAAAACATCTGAAATAAAAAGGTTCATCCTGCAAAACAACGCTCAATTGATTGGCTTCCCATGCTAAAACAAAAGATACCAGCCCGCCTGTCAGCTTGTTTTTCGCTGTGACAAATATTTCAGGATGCTGGTCGTGATCAAGATCTGCTGCATCCATTCCAATAATTTGATATGCATGATTGGTTTCATACTGGCCGATGATTGCTAAGTGATCATCTCTAATATCAAACAGATAAATGGTATTTTTATCAGAGACAATCACATCAGCGTATTTATCCTGGTTCACATCCGCAACAGTCATGGCCTGAATTTCCATATCCAGTGGTGGAAAGGCCTTGAAAGAAAATCCCCCCTTTTTTGATTGATCATTGGGTGCTTGTTGATACACATTTTTTTGACACAATGCATCCTGTAAGGCCATGCTCATTTCATGAATTTTGGGGATAACATCATTTTCTGATGCCGCCAGAAAAAAAAAAAAAAAAAAGGGTTTGGT
>PEAL01000476.1 GCA_002753725.1 Deltaproteobacteria bacterium | reverse complement strand
CTTATCGATTTGGACATATTCTTCGATAATATCAATAAACTTGTTTAATAGTTCTTGTTCATTCATTTTTATTTCTCCTTTAGTTTGATCTTGACATCTCAAACGATATTCCATTTTTTTAAAATCAGGCAACTGTTTACATCACCAAACCCGAAACTGGCTTTTGCGATAATATTGATGTCTATGTCATCCTTAAGGGTTCGAACGACCTTATCTGCAAAGGATTCGATATCCGGGTGAATATCTTCGCAATTTAACGATGGGTGAAGAAAATTTCCATCCATTTCCAGTACCGAGGCAATGATTTCAATGGCTCCTGTAGCACCAAGACAATGACCAATCATTGATTTGGTGGAATTAATATAAGGGAATTGATCCGGTCCTTTGTTTAATGCTTCGGACCAATTTTTTATTTCATATGGATCGGCAAAAGTAGCCGTAAGGTGTCCGTTGATAGCATCAATGTCACCCGATGAAATACCGGCATCTATAATAGCCTCTCTTATACAGCGTTGAACCCCCTGTGGATTTGGAGCGGTCATGGAACCGCCACCACGTTGACCGCCACAATTGGTTTGCGCACCGACAATCTCAGCATAAATACGTGCTCCTCTTTTCAAAGCTGTTTCAAGATCTTCAAGAATTAGAAGGCCTGCACCTGATCCAGGAACAAAACCACCTGCCGAAGCACTCATGGGGCGAGAGCCTTCTTCGGGACGATCATTGAATTTTGTTGCAAGCACTCGCATGGAATCAAATCCTGCCCATATATAAGGAGATGATCCTTCAACACCGCCGGCAATCATTCGTTTTGCACGACCCGAGCGAATTCTCCAGGTCGATTCAACAATGGCCTCTGAGCCTGTATTGCAAGCAGATGAGTTCGAAGTTACCTGATTTCCAAGACCAAGAACCCCGCCAATGCTGGCGCTGACACCACTGCCCATGACTTGTTCAACAATTTGACTGCCCATTCTTCGGGCTTTACCTTGATTCACCATTGGAATGAGAATCTCAGCAATGGTTTTCATGTCACTTACGCCACAGCCCAGCATTGCACCGGTATTCCAGTCTGCTTCATCTTTATTGGCGTTGATGTCCAGTCCTGCATCTTTCCAGGCTTCAATAGCAGTAACAACAGCATATCTAATGGTATCACTGGTAACAGGAAGCTGTGCTTTTTTTAAAATATTTATTTGACTGTCAGTCAGCATCTTTGGAATACCAGCGATTCTACAGCCAAATTTCATTTCTTCAAGCTGAGGAACATAGTGAATACCTGAACGTCCTTCACGAAGGGCAGTCTTAAAATCCTGAATATTAACAGCGTTGGGCGCATATACTCCCATTCCTGTAATGACAACTCTATTTTTCATTCATCCTTACTCCTGATCCAGTTAATTGACCCCGACAGACAGGTTCCCCGTTTTCTCTTTTAATGCTCACTGCTGATTGAATATTGCCGCAGCGGTAGTATATTTTTTTTGCATTGATCATCACCTTTTCACCGGGTCTGACAAGGCCTGTAAATTCAACCTTATCCACAAATGAAAATAAGGGGGTGATATCTTTAATTTTGTGAATATCATTTCCCTGTTCCATCAACTGGTAAATTCCCAGAGCCACAACACCGGTTTGGGCCATTGTTTCAATAAGTATAACCCCTGGAGTGATGGCATTACCTGGGAAATGTCCTTTGTAGAAAAATTCATCTTCCTTGAATCGGTATGAAGCAACGATATCATTTACACTGATATGGATAATATCATCAATATATCTGAACGGGGGGTGCTGTGGAATAAGCCCCAGAATACTTTTTATGGTTATTGAGTCAACCGGCATATAAACCTCCATATTTTATCATTTAGGAAGAATGCTCCCCATTTCTTTCAATGATGCCACCCATTGAATTTTTTGATCGTCTGGGATAATCATTATAAGTAATGCCTTTAAAAACCCCGGTGCGTGCGTTTTTGACACTTGCGATGGTTTCGCCATCAACAGCAACACTTCCATTGGCAATAATCAGACTCGCTCTGTTTCGTTTCAACTCACTGTATCGAATGACATCAATATCAAAAGAAACAATTTTGTTGTAAGGTCTGATTTGTCCATTAAAAGCAACCTCTTCACATCCCAATGCCCTTCCTGCTCCCAGCGCTCCTCGCCAAACACAGAAAAAACCCATTAATTGCCAGATGGCATCCACACATAAACAACCGGGTTGTACCGGGTCACCCGGAAAATGGCATTGAAAATACCAGGCATCCAGGCGAATATCCTGCTCAGCAATGATCTTGCCTCTTGATTTATTTTTTTCCATTTTTAAAATTCGATCCACCATGAGAAATGGCGGAGCTGGAAGCCTTGCATCAAAATCCACAGGAGGATCATCAATGAGTTGTCGATAAGATAGCGCGATCAACTCTTCTTGATTAAAGCTCGTTTTTTCTTGAAAATCTAAATAGTTCATATTTATATTCCAATATATTTCAGCCTGTTATTAATATGTTTTTTTTAAGAGGGGAAATATGTATATCAAGCAATTCGTTCACCGCCATCAACACATATGAGCGCACCATTTATCCATGCGGCCTCGTCCATACAAAGCAAAAAAACAACATTCGCCACGTCTTCTGGTTGGGTTAGTCGTCCAAAAGGATTCCTCAGAACAGCGGTTGCCTTAATGTGCTCACTTCCAGGAATAACCTTTAAAGCCGCTGTATCCGTAACCCCTGCCTGAATGATATTGGATCGAATGCCATAGGGTGCAAATTCAACAGCCATTGAACGGGAAACAGACTCAAGTACAGCTTTTGCAGCAGAAATTGCGGCATATCCTCGCCACGCGATAGCGTTGCCTTCACTGGTTAAACTCAGAATCCGTGCATCACTGGCAAACAAATTTCTTTGGAGAATATCCTGCACCCATTCGACAATATTTGATCCCATGGCATGGATGGTTCGTTCGAAATCACCTTTATCCAACAGGCGATCATTGTTATAGTGTGGCGGCTTGACAATCGTGTGAAATGGAGCATTTCCCAACTCAAAGGCCTTCTCCACAGCCGCATCAAGATCTGTCTTCGATTGATTGATGAGACCTGCAAGCATCGTTTTGGATTCATCAGGCCTTTCTGATGCATGAAAAGGTGCAAGCAGTTTGAGATTTCCAAAAGCAATAGAATGCAGTACCATTTTGATTTTTCCTGTTTCACCCATTGCTTCTGACAGATGATCAAGAATGTTTTTTCGTTTATCTGGATTCAAAGCATCTGTATTGAATGTTTGTACCTTGACACCTCTTGATATTAAGGCATCAAATGAAGGTTGAATTCGCGACATAGCGCCTCTACGGTCTCTGTGAACAATGCACAGATTCATACCGTGGGATGTAAGTTTTCTGGCAGTCGCTAATCCAAAACCGCTTGATCCGCCGATAATCAGTGCCCAATCGTTTGAATTAAATGTATGCATGGTTTGTTTACCTTTTTATCTTTGAGTGTCATGTTGTCTAAACAGTGATGGATGGTATCATGGAAGGAGATATTTACAAATCTTGTGCCAGGATTATTTAATACTTGTAAGTGCATGTAATCAAACTAAATATAAAATATTGATATCTGTTTCTGCTTAAAAGGTATAAGATAAGCTACGCATTTTTTGCGTGATGTTTTTACAAAAAATGCATATGTGAATTTGCTGCACAAGAGAAAAACATTATGCTATAGATGTAATGGGCGTATAGGTCTATAAGTTGTGGTATTTTTCCTGTAAGATCGCCCCTTATGCTCGCGCTCGAACAAATACCTCGGTGCCACTGGAGTTCTGAATCTTTAGATTCGGAAGTCAGATTGTTTTTTTTTTGACTTCCGAATCTA
>PEAL01000076.1 GCA_002753725.1 Deltaproteobacteria bacterium | reverse complement strand
GCAATATCATAATAGTTTCTTAAGGTTGTCAGCCAGAGGGACTTTCCGAATCGTCGGGGGCGTAAAAACAGAAGATATTTGCCGACTTCTTCTGTTGATGGAATTCGGCTGGTTCTATCAACGTAGGTATACCCTTCTAACCTGATTGATTCGAAATTGCTGATTGCGTATGGATTTTTCATGGAAATGCTCCTTTGTGAAATGAAATAGAAACGATCTGAATATATAAAGCCCCATTCTTAGGAGAGGGGCTTTTTTTCTAAATTTACTTTTCACTGTCTTTAAAAATAGTTATCAGAGGGAGCATTTCCAAAAAGTCGGACATTTTAGATATTACCTACCATTAATCACTGGAGTCCCAAAGCTTTAGCTTTGGGCATCATGGAGATACAACGCATTGACCGACGTTCTGTGAATGCGTCCGTTCCCGATTATAGAGATTCATCTAACCGAGTCGATATGCTTTGTCCACCAGGCGTTAGTTTTGAACGATAGTCTTCCAAATAGCGGTTTTCATCACGTGCCCAATACAATGACTGTATATCTACGGCTCGTAAGAGTATTTCTTCCCTGGAATCAGAAGCTTCTGCTAAAATATCACCCATTGGCCCAACCAATTTACTTTTACCACAAGTATTATTGCCAACCGTATTAATGCCCATAATAAAAATAGTATTATCAAGGGCTCTCGCAGGTAATTGAATGTCCCAACGTCTTGAGGCGGCGACACTCCATACCGAGGGACAAACAATCAATTCAGCGCCTTCTAATGCCAAAAGACGTGATGGCTCAGGAAATTCCATTTCGTAGCATATTAAAACACCTATTTTTGCAAATTTTGTTTCAATAATTGGATATCTAATTTCGCCCATTTTAAAAATATCATTTTCCCGCCCCCATAAAAGACTTTTTCTAATTATACTTAACAAGACACCATTTTGATCAATAACTGCTGCTGAAATATAAAGGTGTCCATCTTCATCTTTTTCTGCAAAAGAACTCACTAATATCGCATTCGCCCTTTGAGCTTCTTCTTTTAATAAATTAATGGTAGGGCCATCTTTTGTTTCTGCCAATTCCATAAACGCATGCTTGGAAAGGTAGTAGCCGGTTGTCCAAAGTTCTGGAAAAACAATTAAATCCGCCTCGTCAGAGACCTGCCTCATGTATTGAATGCCTCGTTTTAAATTGGCCTGAACATCATTTAAAATGGGTGTAATTTGTATCGCTGCGACCTGAAACATAATAAATTTCCTATATATTCAAATATTTTTGGTGTTCTCTGGGGGTAATGTGGGTCCTGTGATCTTCCCAGTCGTTGATTTTAAGCTCCATGAAGTTGTTGTATAATCGATCCCCTAATAAATTTTTTAAAAACGTACTTTTTTCAGCCTCAACAAGAGCTTCAAACAAGGACTTTGGTAAAAATTTTGTATTCCAAACCGTGTTTTTGGTACTCATTTCATAGGTGCTTTTGATATCAGCATCACCACAATC
Organism: Deltaproteobacteria bacterium; assembly: GCA_002753725.1. Taxonomy (GTDB): domain Bacteria; phylum Desulfobacterota; class Desulfobacteria; order Desulfobacterales; family Magnetomoraceae; genus Magnetomorum. The sequence goes on along the minus strand of PEAL01000076.1, from coordinate 17,215 downwards.
AATTTTTTCCTTTATCCCTTCCATGCCCATAGCAATGTATGCAGCCAGTTGAAGATAAATATTGCCACCTGGATCCGGGTTTCTCAATTCTATCCTGGTATTGCTCGGATTAATACTATAAGGCACACGGACCATTGAACTTCTGTTTCGAAATCCCCAGCCCCTGACAATTGGGGCTTCTCTATCTGCAATATAGGCTTTGTAAGAATTGAAGGTTGAAGCCATTATAATAGATGTTTCTCTTGCATATTTAAGAATTCCACCAATAAAATGCCTTGCCGTTTGGCTTAAGTTACAATTAGAATCCTTGTCATAAAAAATATTTTTTCCTGATTTATCCTGCATAGAAAGATGAATGTGCAAAGCATTTCTATTTAACCCATCAAACGGTTTTGGCATAAATGTAACATAAAAGCCATGTTGCACTGCAACTTTTTGAGATACATATGTAAACAAAATTGTTCGATCAGCCGCTCTTAGAGGGTCTATAGGTTCCAAATTAATTTCATGCTGTGAAGGCGTGACTTCATGATGAGCCTTTTCAAAGTTAATACCACATTGGTTAAGCACTTCTACAATACTGTTTCTTATGAACTCCCCTTTATCATGTGGGGTTGAATGAAAATAACCGGCTTTATCAGAATGAACATTTTCACCAAACTCACCTTTTGTCAGATTAAATTCATTCCCAGAAAGCAAAAAAAACTCATGCTCAGGCCCAGCCATAAATTTATAGCCGAAATCTGATTCAGCTTCATTGAGTACTCGTTCTAAAACAGCCCTGGGGTCAGCTTTGGCTCGATTTCCATGCTCGTCTTTGATTTCTCCTATAAAAAAACCAATTTTTTCATCATCAAATTGGACGTTATGAAAGCTATCTGAAATGGGGTAAAGGATTCGATCACTCTGTTCAACGGTTGCATATCCAGCAATTGAACTGCCATCAAACCCCACTCCATTTTCAAAAATTTTATCAATATGATTATAATTAACAGAGAGACTCATGACTCGACCGTTCAGGTCGGTAAAAAAAATTTTTGTGTAATGCGTTTTATCTTTTTTGGGACAATTTTTATCCAAATCCATGATTTCTATCCTTATTGTTATGATATTTTAATATGTTGACAGGGGGGTGTGTATCCCCATAAATGGCGTTTTTTTTTTACGATTTAGAACGGGCGTATCCAGCAGATGGGGGAAGCATTGTTTTTTATGGCTGATATAGTGATGAATATTCCCTGTACATTTTTTGTTTGATTATTTACCGATGTCAATCCTTACCAGACCAGTCCTTTAAATATCCAGCCCTGATCACCATCCGCATGTTCAATTTTGATCCACTGACCTTTTTGATCCAAAACTTTGAAAGGAACCCCCTTTTCAACCATGAATGTTTTGTCAAATTGAATTCCCGGACCGCTTCGTACATTGACCTGGTCGCCTTTGGCGGTAATCACTGTTTGCGTATGATCAACAATTGTATTTTTCACCCAACCGGTATCCCCCTCAAAATCTTTAAAAAAATACCACGGGCCAACTTTTCGAACCACCTCAATGGGATAAAATTTTTCCACCTGCCATAAAATTTCATAGGATGTAGCCGGCCCTGAACGAATATTGGCTTTTGATGATGATATGGCCAATCTTTCAGCCATAACAGGTTGGATAAACATAACGGTATTAAATAGAATCATCGCTAAAATATAAGCGGGTCGCTTATATGAAAAAAAAAGGTTGAATGTTGAGGAACTTTGTTTCATCGGTCCTCCTTTTGTTTAAACAAGTACGATTGAATATTATCACATTGAATGTATTGAAAAATATGATTGAGGATAACACAAACAACAAGAACTCGCAACACCTTCTTTAATTGTGTTGTCTGCATGGAATTCAATAAAATAGTGTTACAAAAGATAAAAAGCTTGAAAAAAAATATTGATCTTTTTCAAGACTCATTTTATCTATAGCAAAAATTCATTTAGAATATTGGGTAACGTATTTATGACAGCACTGAAAAATACGAACTATATATTCAAAAACATTGTGTATTTTTTGATCTAACGATATCGGTCTATGAAAAATTTAACGAGCATATTAATTGTTGACGATTCTTTGATTTTTCGAAAAATCGTTCATAAATGTTTAGATGGCGAAGATGATATTCATGTCATTGGCTCAGTCAGGAATGGCGTTAAAGCGATGGAATTTATCCGGTCGCAACGACCGGATCTTGTAACGCTTGACCTGGAAATGCCTGAAATGAATGGTCTTGCCACTCTTGAGGCCATCCAGCGCGTTAACACAGAAAATGAAGATTTACCGGTCATTGGTGTGATCATGCTCAGCGCTTTTACCAAAAAAGGGGCGGATGTGACAATCAAGGCACTTGAAGCAGGGGCCTTTGATTTTATCACTAAACCTGAAGGTAATGATCAGCAAAAAAATTTTTCCACACTTCGCCGTCAACTCCTGGCAAAAATACGATACTTTACTTCCAGACGAATTGCATCAAGGAACCGACATTCAATCGTGCCGATACCTCAAGCAAACTGTCCAGAAAAATCAAAATCAACGGTCCCTGTTCCTTTGGTCAGAACAACAAAGTATAAAGCGATTCTTATTGGTGTTTCAACAGGAGGCCCCAGAGCGTTAATGACCCTTATTCCTGAACTTTGTCAGAGTATTGAGATTCCCATTTTAGTTGTTCAACACATGCCGCCCAAATTCACTGAATCCCTTGCAGAGAGTTTAAACGCAAAATGTCGTTATCAAGTCATCGAGGCATCTCATAATCAATCCATACAAAACCAATATGTATATATCGCTCCTGGAGGCAAGCATATGCTGGTCCGAAGAAAAGGGGCTGAACTCGTTATTCATACCAATGAAGATCCGCCAGAGCATGGATGCCGACCATCGGTTGATGTTCTTTTTCGTTCTGCGGAACCTATTTATGGTGGGGATCTTGTGGCTGTCATATTGACAGGAATGGGAACTGACGGTACCAATGGACTTTCATATTTGAAACCTTCAGGTGCATATGTTGTGGCCCAAGATGAGGCCAGCAGTGTGGTTTGGGGGATGCCTGGAAGTGCGGTACGATCCGGTTTTGTTGATGATGTTCAACCACTTGACAAAATATCGGACAGCATTATAAATGTTTTATCAAAAAGATGTTGAAAAAGTGAGAATCAATGAATTTATCCAAACAAGACTTTGATTATATTCGTGAGTATATTAAAAAGAATTGTGGAATTGCTTTAAAAGATGATAAAAAGTATTTAATCCACCAACGTTTGGAACCTCTGTTAAAGTCATATCAAATCAACAGCTTTTCTGAACTGACTGTACAATTAATGAAAAATGCATCCACCAAATTGCGCGAAGATATCATTCTTGCCATGACCACCAATGAAACCTCTTTTTTTCGAGACAGACATCCGTTTGATACCTTTGAAAAACTTGTCCTTGAAAAATTTAAAAAAAAATTTAAAGAGCAAAAAGGTAAAAAATTTCGAATATGGAGTGCAGGTGCATCAACCGGTCAGGAACCCTATACCATCGCCATGCTGATTTATGAATTTGTGGAAAAAAATAAGCAGTATGGTTTTTCTCTGGACAACTTTGTTATTGCAGCATCAGATATTTCTACCCGTGCTTTGAATAAAGCCAAAAGCGCCACATATTACGACGCTGAAATTAATCGGGGCTTATCGCTGGACCGTAAACTTAAATATTTTAAGAAAGAAGACAAACATTGGCAACTTGAACAACACATTCGAAACATGGTCACCTTTTACCAGTTAAACTTCATGGATTCCCTTTCGCGAATGGGATCATTTGATATGATATTTTGTCGGAACGTATTGATTTATTTTGATCAAAACACTAAAAAAATGATCCTTCAACAATTTCATCGCATGTTGGTTGAATCTGGTTTTTTTATTCTCGGTGCAATGGAGAATGCCCATAATGAATCTGATATGTTCTCTCCCATACGCTTTGGAAGTACGTTATTGTATCAAAAAAAGAGTTTGCCCCCCAAACCGTCATTCCTCAATCCTAATCGGTGATGTCACCCATACCGTAAATGTAGGCACAATGCTTTTTTGCGGTTTATTTTAAGCCAACTTGACAAAGATAGTGTTCTCCTGTAAAGCGAAGGTAGTACCATTGCTTAGCAACCCATGCGTTTTCATCTAATTGCGGTTGCTGAAAATATTGAAACAAATCAAAGGGAGGAGGACATTATGAATGAAGAGCCGGTCAGGCGTATTAATTTCAGGGCATTTAAAGTTCTTTGTCGTGAAATGTCAACGTATGAGGATTTGAACACATTGTTCAATGAAATCGTTGAACTGATATGCCGTTCTTTTGAGGTTAAAGCCTGCGCAATTTTGTTATTCGATGAACGTCTTCAAGAATTATTCCATGTTGCCAGCTATGGGATTAGTGATACCTATCTTGAAAAAGGTCCAATTCCCATACGAATAGAAGATAGCGCGCTGGCTAAAGGGCAAGTTGTTTGTATTGAAGATATGTCAACGGATAAACGCATTCTTTATCCAGATGCAGCAGAACAAGAAGGTTTTGCATCAATGATCTGTTTTCCCATTTCGTGCCGAAAAGAAGTCATTGGTATGATTCGTGTCTATCATCATGAACAACTCAGACTGGCAGAATATGACCTGGATTCCTTTTCAGTGTTAAATCGTCTGTTGGGATTGATTATTGAGCATCATGGGATGAAAAATTTTATTGAAGAAGTGAAAAGCTCATTTTCTAATCTTCCCCTTAGAATGATCAAGGGCATTGAATCATGACAGCCCGGGTTTTCACAGATACATCGGATTTTTATTCGATTGATTGTGGAGACAAAATTGTACTTGGTGACCGTATCTTAACGGTTACTGGACATGAACGTGAGCGTCGATTTGGTATTGAAGATCCCAAAATGTGGGTAAAGCGCGCTGTGGATGATGCCACGGGTGAAAAAAAAATTGTCAAACTGTCCTTTTTAGAGTCCTTTTATACCACCCTTGCAGGCGTAAAACTCAGATGTTTCAGAAACCCTGAAAAAGAAGGACAAATGTTGTCGTTGGTGAGAGATCATCCGTATTTTATGCAGGGAGAATCTTATCATGATCCACAAGGAAACAATATTCGAGTGATCGATATTGTTCGTGGACCAAACTTCTTTAATTATATGAACTCAATTAGGATGGATCATCGCCGCTATTTTACTGAGGCTTTTCCAGATATTTTAAAAAAATTAATCAAAGCAATTGAGGCCATTCGATTTCTCCATATTAATGAATACAGGCACTGCGATATCCGGAACGATCATATCGTTTACCAACGCAAAACCGATAATTATGTGTGGATTGATTTTGATTATGACTACGCCGCCTCTGAAAATCCATTTGCAATGGACATTTTTGGTCTGGGGAACATTTTACTGTATGCTGTTGGAAAAGGATTTCACGATCTGTACATGATCAGAAACAACTTAACTTTTTATGGGGATCTTCAGGATAAGCTGGAGGAGAAAGATTTTTCGTTGCTGGATAAATGGCGATTTGTCAATCTTCAAAAATTATTCCCATACATACCCAAAATGCTCAATAATATTTTGATGCATTTTTCAAAAAGAACCCATGTCTATTATGAAACAATCGATGAATTATTAGATGATGTTAATCATTGTTATTATACATTTTTTGCATGAAGGGAGGGGTACTTTGAAACATTCAATTCTTATTGTTCTTAAAGATTCAATCAGTTCACGGGAAGCCATTGAATATATTTCCCTTTTCCCGCTTTGCAAAGAGGACGTTGACATTACACTGCTCCATATTTTCCGGAAAACGTCCATGAGCGAAGAACTGATGGGAGAAAATTTTATTGAAGAAGAAACAAAAAAATGGGAGGAACAATTGGAACATGCCAAAAAGACTCTGGTTTCCCAGGGGCTTTTAGCAAAAAAAGTTCATATCAAAATTGTATCTGATCCTTATCCCACTGTAGCTGATGGCATACTTGATCAATTTAAAAAAGGCAATTACGGTACTCTGGTGCTGGGCCATAAGAGAAAATCGCGTGCTGAGGAATTTGTCAAAGGGGATATTTCCATGAAGCTTTTAAGAAACCTTGAAGGTGTTGCCATTTTATCGATTACTTGATGATGACATGATACATGATAAAAAACAATAATCTATTGCAGGATTCGTTTTTGTATTCAACAGACGGGGGTGAATTGGTTTACCATGAGGAAATCAAATAGAACACGCGCAGTATTCAATTTAAGTATAAAAGGAAACAATCATCAATGAAAAAAGTCCTTAACGTCGGTGGAAATAGTAAAGCCATTGCTCTACCCAAGGAATATGAAGGATGGGAACATATTCTTTTGGATATTGATGCGACAAATCATCCAGATATTATTGCTGATGCAAGAGAACTTACAATGTATCCTAGATACAATTTTTATTCTGTTTACTGTTCCCATAATTTAGAACATTATTATGAGCATGATGCTAAAAAAGTATTAAAAGGATTTTATCATGTGTTGAAGCCAGATGGCTTTGTCCACCTAAAAGTACCGGATATGAAGGCAGTATTAAAAATAATGGTGGACAATGGAATGGATATTGATGACGTTTTATATCAATCGCAGGCCGGGCCAATACGATTTCATGATGTAATATTTGGCTATGGTGTAGAACTTGAACGTAGTGGGCAAGACTATTTTGCCCATAAATCTGGTTTTACTGAAAAAAAGATGCTTCGTTTTCTACAAGAAGCTCATTTTCCAATGGTTTACATGAAAACTATTTCAGATATTATCTCGATGCATACTCTCCACGTATTGGCATTCAAAAAAGATGAACCTGATCCTGCCATCATGGAATTGTTTGAATTACCCAAATTAATGTAATTTCTGTCAATATTACAGTACGTTGTTTTGAAAATTTTTCAAAGGAGATCTACAAAAAGTGCTAACAAACCTTTTCAGCCCGATAAAAGTCGGTAATATGATATCAAAAAACAGACTGTTAATGTCTGCAATGAGCATTAACTTTGGTGTTGACGAAAACTGTTGTGTTACAGATCAACTTATCGACTATTTTGTTGAACGCGCAAAAGGAGGCATTGGGATGATGCTGGTGGGCGGCGGCAGTGTCCATCCTGGCGGTCAGGAACTGCCAAACTTACCTCAAATGTATAATGATGATTGTATTCCAGCCCTGAAAAAAATGGTTCAAAAAGTAAAGCAATTTGATACTCTTTTTGGCGTCCAACTCATGCATGGTGGTCGTCAGTCCTATCTTCCGGAAAAAGTGGCACCCTCTGCCATTCCGGCGCCTGCTGTTGTTAAAGGTGATGTCAGAGCTTTGGAAATTGATGAAATTACAGAATTAGTTTCCTGTTTTGGTGATTCTGCCAGACGATGTCAGGAATCTGGTTTTGATTTTATAGAACTTCATGGTGCTCATGGGTATTTGATCAATCAATTTTTGGCACCCAATTCAAATATCAGAACAGACATGTATGGTGGATCATTTGAAAATAGAACCCGATTTTTATTTGAAATTATTGATAATATCCAGATGAAAACAGGAAAAGAGTTTCCCATAGGAATTCGAATCAATGGCAATGACTATATTGAAAACGGATGGCAAATTGAAGACACGGTAAGGATAGCGCCCTTGCTTGAGAAGGCAGGCGTTGTATACATTCATGTGTCCGGCGGAGTCTATGGATCAACAGAATTGACAATCCCATCCATGTATACACCGCATGGCTGTTTTGTCCATCTGGCTGAAGAAGTTAAAAAACATGTTGCGATTCCTGTGATTACTGTGGGACGAATTAAATATCCAGATCATGCTGAAAAGATTCTCCAAGAAGGAAAAGCGGATATGGTCGCCCTGGGTCGGTCTGTTCTGGCCGATCCTTATTATCCTGAAAAAGCAAAAAAAGGAGAATTGTCTCAAATTCGTCCCTGTGTTGGCTGCTGTCTCGGTTGTATTCATGCTGTGCTTGCCAAGGAACCCGGTTCTTGTGTGGTTAATCCGGATGTTGGAAGAGAATATTTGCTCAAAAATGAAACTCAACCCAGTCAATCATTAAAAATACTGATTGTTGGTGCAGGACCTTCCGGCATGGCTGCTGCGAGACGATTTGCACTTGAAGGACATAAGACCATCATCTGCGAAAAGGCACCTCAAACAGGTGGTTTGTTAGCCCTGGCGTCAAAAGCACCTGGCCGTGGAGAACTGGATGATATATTAAATTTTTTCAGACAGGAACTGAATCGTTTGAGTGTAGAGATTCGCTTTAATACCGCATTATCATTGGAGCTTCTCAATGAAATCAAACCCGACATCGTGATTGTTGCATCGGGATCGATGCCAGATATGCCTGTTATTAAAGGACTGTTTCAAACAAAAATGGATCTTGTGACCAATGTTGATGTCATCAGTAAAAAAGAGTTGACAGGGAACAAGGTGATTGTTTTGGGGGGTGGAATGACAGGCTTGATCACTGCTGATTTTCTGGCAGATCAGGGGAAGCAGGTCGTTGTGCTGAACCGAAAAAAAAGTTTTGCCGAAGAAATGTCCAGCAATGATCGATACTATTTAAGGGAACGTTTAAAAAAAGGAAAGGTTACTCTGCATAAAAATGTATCGATTAAGCAGTTTACAGATGATGGGGTTGTTTTTAAATCCAATGGTCAAGAACATGTTTTAACCGGATATCATTCAGTGGTTATTTCCGAAAAAAACAGCTCCATCAGAGATGCAAAAAATCTTGAAAAACAAAGTGCTGCGAAATTTCATTTTATCGGCGATGCAAAATCTCCAAGACATTTAATGTATTGCATTAGTGAAGCGGATGAAATTGCAAGGTCTGCCGAATTAGCTTAACACGTTTTTATAATGAATTCATGGATATATATATCAAAGAAATCTCAAGATGTGTATATGAGAAAAATTTTTATCAATATTAAAGAAAGGTTATAGATATGAAAAACACTGATAACAATCCCATCATTATTGTCATGGATATCGATGATTTTATTACCACTATGGATATTGATGAATTACGTAAAAAAAATAGGCTTGATCCTGTTCATCATAGAAAAGACAATTTTATTCAGTTGAGTTTCACTCATCATCAGCAAAATTACGACGTTGAGAATTTGCTGACGCCTGGATGTTCGGAGTTTCTGCGATTTCTCTTTGAACATGAGAATGTACGCCTGGGTTTTTTTAGTGCAGGACTTCATATGCGAAACATCCATCTGGCTCAAAAAATTGTCCAGATGCTTATTGACACTGGCGGGAATCCCAATTGGATAAATCGCTACGATGTGTATTCTCGGGAAGACTGTTTCGATACCACCCGGTTTCATAATATCTTGGACAATGAAATTTCTAAAAAATTTCAGCCCAAAAATTTTTTTGGAAACTATAAAAAAGACATCCGCATGATTTATTATGGTCGTGAAACGTATCAGCAAATGTATCGACAAACGTTTAAAGACCCTGACGTTCTACTGCCCAATAAGGAAAAAGACGAACAGATATTGAAAAATATCATTTTAATAGAAGAGGATTCTTCCTATCTTTTTCCAGGGCAGGAGAAAAATTTTCTTCTTTGCCCCACTTATCATCATCCATATCCCTATCCTATTAATTATCAGGGTGAGGATACCCCTTATAATCCAGATGACTGGCACAGCAGATTTAAGGAAAGCAATACGATTTTTTATGCTACCGGTGTTTTGAATCGAGCTTTTGAGAGACACGCCTCAGAAGGTCTTCCCATTCCTGAAATACTGTGGCAGGAACAAGGGATTCTTTGGACAGATGGTGATCGCCATGAGGAACATTATCCCATTCAGTTTTTTACCGAAGGCCGTGAAATTTTGCGAAAATACAATAATGAATTAAACTTTGCAGTGGCTTCCAGTGAACAAGAGTCTTAAAACCGCAAAAAATAGTCATCATTTCAGAAAAAGGAATCAAAAAGGCCTTCTTGCCTGCCTTCCGCCTTGCCTCTTCAAATGGGAACGTTATTTAATCGTGATTCCTAAGAAAGGCCCACCCAATGAAATGTAAGGACAATAAGAACAGATACCTGGATAAGCATTACCTGCTGTTAATGATATCCTTATTCATAACGGCTGCCCCGCTATATGCTATCCAGGTTCCAGATACGGATCAAAAGGAATGTTTCAATACAACAGAAATCATTTCCTGTCCAAAAGCATCCGAACCTTTTTTTGGTCAGGATGCCCATTATTCAATCAACAGCCATCAATTTGTCAAACTTGATGCATCCGGTAATCCTCTGCTGGAGACATCAGCCTCATGGGTGATGGTTCTGGATCAAACAACCGGTCTTATTTGGGAGGTTAAAACCAATGATAACTCGGTTCACGACCGGGATAATATGTACAGTTATTATTATCTGGACGAAAAATTTATCAAACATTTGAATCAGGATCGATTTGGCGGTTTTTCAGATTGGCGCCTGCCGAAAGTTAGAGAATTAAATATGTTGGCGGACATTCAACACGATCAACCCAGTATTGACACAAACTTTTTTCCCCAGACGATTCCCTCTGATTACTGGTCTGCAACCCCCCATAGTGAAAACAAAAGTCAAGGATGGTGTGTTTCATTTTTTCATGGCAATGATACCATTCAGTCGCGTCAGTCCACCTTTCATGTCCGTGCTGTTCGGGGGGAAATATTTTATGATCCTGAAAGATTTGTGGATAATAACGATGGAACCATTACAGACACAGTGACCGGCTTCATGTGGCAAAAAGAAACTATAAAAGGAAAAAATTGGACAACCGCTTTAAACGATTGCCAATATCTTGAATTAGCTGGATATACGGATTGGCGCCTACCCGGCAGAGAAGTTCTTCGCTCCATTGTGGACTATGCACGGTTTGCCCCTGCCCTGGATGTGCGATTTTTCTCTCAGTCAACGGCTGCTGCTTATTGGTCATCGACAACCGATCAACAAAAAATGAGTCAGGCCTGGTGTCTTCATTTCCAATATGGCAATGATCTGAGCCGTCAGAAAGACCAACTTTATGCCATTCGGGCTGTCCGGGGAGGACAAAATTTTCAGGCAGGCCACTTGAAAATCAGTGCTCCATCCCCGGGAAATCGGTTAAATGCAGGGATGAAAACAGCTATTCAATGGGATTCTGCTGATATTGAAGGTCTGGTAGATATCCAGCTCTCCAAATTTGGCGGCATTGAAGGGTCTTTTGAAACCATTCTTTCAGGAACGGACAATGATGGTCTTGCTGAATGGATTGTCAGTGGAGAGCCATCGGAAAATTGCGTGATTCGAATTGTGCCACAGGGACAAAAAGATGCATATGCTGATCAGGGAATGTTTTCCATTGATCACTTTTCTGGCGCCTGGATCGATGCTATTCCAGTCAACAACTATCAAACCTATCGGTTAATGTTATTGGGCCAATATTCTGATCATATTGAACCGGTTGAAACCTCCTGGTTAATGGTTGAAACTCCAGGCATATCCCTTTCTGAAAATAGTGTTTCCAGTTCTCAAAACAATTGGGTAAAAATTTTTTGTCGCTTTGAGACCTTAACATATGAACGATGGATAGCACTTTTTTCATCAACCGATACCACAGAAATCGAACCGAACAGCACAAAAACACAGTCTTTGTTAATGTCAGCCGGCCAATTTTACTCTGGTGTCATTGCCTCTAATGATCTTGATATGTACAAAATAGCCCTGTTTTTCGATGAAATCATTGAAATCGCTTTTTTACCCCAGACAGATTTTGCTGATTATAGTGTTCAGATTGTCAATGAAAATGGCATCCGCATTTATGAAAAAATATCGGTCAATGGTCAATCCTTTCATACGGAATTGGGACTGACAGAGGGGAATTACTATATTCAAATTGCTTCATATGGCGACGTTGCTCCCAATGATCCTTACACGCTGAGCTATGTTTCAACAGGTGCCCTCCCAGGAAATACGCCCATTCCAATTGAATTTGGCCATACCCTTACCGGAAGAAATGCATCTTTGGTTGATGTTCCCAAATACACGTTTTCATTACTTGCATCTGATGGTGTGATCATTGATTTTTATCCGCCCAATCTTTCTGTTGGTTACCAAATTGAATTAAAAAATGAACAACAAACCCTTATAGATCAACTGGATTGTCTGGATCAAAAACAAAAACATTTGGAAATTTTGTTGGACAAAGGCAATTATTCCATTGAAATTGTAGCAAAAGATCAGGTGGATCGTTCGGCGCAATTCAAGCTTTCTTTAAATAAAAGTCCATTTCCCATTGAAAAAGAAGCCAATGACACCTTTCAAACGGCAACATCTTTTAATCTTCAATTGCCGGTTCGAGGAAATTTAAGCCATTCAACAGATATGGATATCTACTTTTTTGAACAGAATTTACCTGAAATCAGACTGCTGACCCTTGCTGATCCGTCAGATGGCTCTGACACATGGATCCGAATTTTTAAAGACAGTGATGATCATTCAGTGTATCAGTTTCAGGTTCCTGATGGCACTTTTTTTTCACGAAACGTGGGCCTCGCGGTTGGTAGATATTATCTGAAATTATCACCACAAGCCGAAACAATTGATCATCAATATTATAGCCTGGAACTGACCCCCTCAAATGAAACAGCTGTTGAAATTGAACCTGATGATACAAAAGGCTGGTGCAATGCACTTGAAAACACTCAATGGATGCGAGGAATGGTTTTTCCAGAAACAGATATCGACAGATACGGCTTTCATGTGGCATCATCCGGACGTGTTCAACTGACATTCGAGCCATTGAATGCCCTGGCTGTTTATGGGGTCAGCCTTCTGGATGACCATGAAACAATTTTAAGTTCACGAAGTGTTTCTCAAAGTCAGGTATATACGACCTCATGGATGATGCCATCGGGTAATGCATATGTTTTGATCAAAGGAAATGGTGATTATCAGTCCATCGGTGAATATCGACTGCGGATACAAAGCGACCAGCAATTAACCGGTATCAAGCGCATTCAATCCCTCTCTATTATGGATGCACCGCAAAACCTTGTCGCTGGCCATGTGTATCCACTATCTGCTGTGATATACTTTAGTAATGCTGACATCCAGCCGTTGACAACGGCCCATTGGTATTCATTGGATCAAACGGTAGCGAGCATTGATACCGATGGAAGATTAACCGCTTCAGACAAAGGAGAAACAACCATTATCGCTGAATATCAGGGCACAATTGCTGAATGCCGAATAGGCGTTGAGCAATTGCCCTCAATAGAAATACAGGACTATGGTGAGTTAATTCTGGTTGCAGGTTCCCATGAATCAGAATCTGCATCTCGGTTTCAAACAACCCAATATCTTGCCAACCTGGTTTATACCCGATTTCTTGAACGCCGTTTCAAACACGATGATATCTTTTATCTGAATGCTGTCAGCTTTCATGATTTGGATAAAGATGGTTATGATGACACAATTGTCGATATTTCCAATCCCAGCACCAATGCATTTATTGACATATTTAATCAGATCAAAACAAGTGGAAAAAGCACAGGTCCGCTGTTTATTTATCTAATTGGTCCATCGGGAAATAATGCTTTTGAAATTGCGCCGGATGAATATCTCAGTGGGAACCTTTTGAAAGATATGTTGCGCTCGTTTTATAACTATCATCATCGACCGATTGTTGTTATCATGGAATCGCCAAAAGCCGGACAATTTTTAGATGTGCTGTTCCTTGAAGACAGTCACGTTTTTATCGCGCCGTCAACTGTACATGATGCCCACACGATGTTTGATGGTCACCTGTCTTTTAGTCAGTTTTTTTTAGACCGCCTGAGTGATGGGGATTCCATCAATGAAGCCTTTCAACAGGCAAAAGTGTCACTGCGTTCTTTAAGGCAGCCATTTTCGAACATGGCACCACACATGCTTGCCAATACACCGGAATCAACAGAAAGTCTATGGCTGGGCGGAGATTTCGGACTCACCCGAGCATCCATAGACATGACAGCCTTGAATCCAGATCGAACCTTCACTGCCAATGAAATACAAAATATTGACATCCAGGTATTTGGATCAGATTATGTTTCTGCTGTTTACGGCCTTGTCAGTTCGCCGGATTATCTTGTTCCTGAACCGGTAAATAATTTTGCTTTTTCAGACACACGCCGATCATCTATTGCTTTATCTCGCGTATCCGATACCAATGCCTGGAAAAGCACCTACGAAAAATTTGAATATTCCGGAAGATACTGGATTGATATTTGTATGATTGATACTCATGATCATCTCAGCCTGTCACACGCTTTTTCGTTTTCTGTGGTCAATGGCAAAGCAACAGACATGGATTATGATGGTATGCCTGACATTTGGGAAGACAGTTATATTGGCCTGGATAAAACGGTGTATGACTCACAAAATGACCTGGATAAGGATGGTCTGAGCAATCTGAATGAATACCTTTTTCAGTGTGATCCCACGATTGTTGATAGCGATCAGGATCATTTAACCGATGGATGGGAAGTCCAAAACAATCTGAATCCCATTGATCCTTCTGATGCCTGGGCGGATGCTGATGGCGATAATGTCAGCAACTATCAGGAGTTTTTAGATGACACAGATCCTCAAAATGCAAACTCTTTTGTACAGCATTATGGTGATATCCGAGGTGAACTCTATACAGATATTGTGGGCTACGATGCGGGGATCAAGGGTGCGGAAATCACACTTTTGGAAACTCAGGACCAAACATATTCCACACAAGAAGGTCTTTTTTTATTTCGCAAAATACCCTATGGCCGGTATACCGTTCAGGTTTCAGTGTCTCACTTCAAGGGCTACACAAAAAAAATTGTTTTAAGTCAGACCAATGTTTTTTTCGGCAAGATTCGCCTGCTCTATGAAGCTGAACAATTGGGGTGTGATTTCAATAAAAATGACTATCTGGACTTGCCAGATATTATTCGATCATTGCAAATTATTTCCAATGTGATCGAGTGAGATTGGCCGGCGGCCTTTGTAATGATTTTTGCAGCCATACGCCGGTATATAATTATTTTTGCGGCAGGGTAATGATTTTTGCAGGCAAACAACTTTCTGTAATTGTTTTTTTACAACAGGGGTGTTTGTAACTATATTTGCAATGAAATAATAATTTTGTGAGGTTTACATGGAAATAAACGGTTTTGATTTTCAACCGGCAGGTTACGCATGCTTGCTGGAAAAATTCGCGCTCGCAGGTATGCCTAATTGGCACAGGTCGTCGGTTTCCACTACAAGCACTCACTATTCACAGATTCAGGATGGTTTTGTTGATGAGGCTTTCAGAACCCAATACTGGCCCGGGGAAAAGGTCGGCGACCATCTTGAATTTGCGCTGAAATATGACGGGGTCAATTTGGGATTGCTGGCTCGAATCTTCGAAAAGGTTTCTCAGGACGAGCTCGCCGAGTACATCAAATCCAAGCCTACCGGGAAGTATGCTCGGAGGATTTGGTTTTTCTATGAGTTTCTGACCAGAAAGCAACTGCCTGTCGACGACCTGGCTTCCGGCAACTATGTCGATGCATTGGAAGCCAAAAATTATTACACCGTTCAGAACGGAGAAAAATCTTCACGCCACCGCATTGTAAACAACCTCCTTGGTCCCAAATCGTTTTGCCCTGTCGTCAGAAAAACCGAAAAGCTTTCCAAACTGGATTCATCCGACCTGCGTAAAAGGTGTGAGGATATTGTCACCGCATATCCACCGGAACTGCTTCGCCGGGCACTGAGCTACCTCTACAACAAGGAGACAAAGTCGTCTTTTGAAATTGAGCACATAAAGCCCAATGCTTCTCGATCTGAAAAATTCATCACATCGCTGAAGCTTGCCGAGAAGGAAGACTTCTGTGAAAAGAAAAGCCTGATAGAGCTTCAGAACCGCATCGTTGACCCGCGATTCAAAGATACCGACTATCGAGTGAGTCAGAATTACGTTGGCCAAACGGTTGCCTATCAGAAAGAGATCATACATTTTATCTGCCCAAAACCAGATGACCTGCAAAACCTGATGGAGGGGTTAATCGATTCCCATAAACGGATGAAAGAGGGAAGTGTTTCTCCGGTCATCCACGCGGCGGCTATTTCATATGGCTTTGTATTTTTTCACCCGTTTGAGGATGGAAACGGGCGAATTCACCGATTTCTGATACACAACATCCTTTCGCTGCAGGAAATGGTACCTCGTGGACTCATGTTCCCGGTTTCCGCAGTCATGCTCAAAAATCCGGCGGATTACGATGCATCACTGGAAGCTTTCTCACGGCCTTTACTTCAACTCATTGATTATCGACTGGATGAAATGGGACAGATGACCGTCGAGAACGATACCGCATGCTGGTATCAATATATGGATATGACACCTCAGGCAGAAGCCTTGTACGAGTTTGTAAGTAAAACGATCGAAGAAGAGCTTGTGGAAGCACTCCGTTTTTTGGCCAACTACGACAATACCAAGAAGGCGATGCAGGACATCATTGATATGCCTGACCGTCTGATTGACCTGTTTATCAAGGTATGTCTGCAGAACAACGGTAGCCTTTCAGCCAGAAAAAGATCCGTCCATTTTGATTTTCTGACCGATGAAGAACTCACGGCCATGGAGCAGGCTGTAAGAGATGGTTATAATAAGGCGGAATGATAAATTTCTGGTAATAGAAAGCAGGTAAACGAATGATTAAAACAAGCATCAATATAATGATTATCATCAACCTTGTTTTTCTGACGGCATGCGCTGGCATTCGATCCCATTCAGATTATCTCACAGCCAGTAAGCTGTATCAAAAAGAAAACTTTGTGTCATCTTACTTTTACGCTAAAAAAGCTTTTGATCTATCACCAGATAATATTCACCATGCAAGCTTGCTGGCATGGTCATCGCTCAAGCTTGGAAGAACACTTGAGGCAAAGCATATCCTTTCCGCCATTGAGAACAAAGAGCCTGATAATATCAAAATAATTCAAGCCAAAGCATGGGTTGAATACACCCTTGGTGACACTGATGCTGCCATTGAATGGTTTCAAAAAGAACTTGATTGGGCGGCAAAGCAAACTAAGAAAAAAAAATTATTATATACGCAATCAATTCAATGCAGATGGT
>PEAL01000475.1 GCA_002753725.1 Deltaproteobacteria bacterium | reverse complement strand
AACACCATTGTGGCAGGATCAGGATGGGCCTTCAGGTATTAAACAATACCTTCGCCAAACTCAAAATTTGATTAAAAGTTATCATTCTTACCACCCCATATTGTACTGTCAGGTTTACAATAACACAATATATAGACAAATGGGGAGCCAAAACAAAATTGGTGAAGGTGTTGTTAAATGAATCTTTTTTTATGGTAATATCTCGTGAGTCAGAAGTTCTTCTTTTTCATAATCCATGTTGTGTTTGTGAGTATTTAAAAATACCATATGTAGATACAAATCAGAGATCTTCTCACTCACGAGGTATAATATGAAAGGATACCAAATAACTATTACAAATATAGGGGGACAAGCATGAGCAATGTTCTGTGAAAGATCAAGAATTGTCATTTTGTTATAATTTGGCAATACGAAAAGGTGGCACTTGATCACTACATATCCGTTATTAATCAATGGTGAATCATTAATCATGAAAAGGAAATCAAAAATGAAAAATTTATTTATCTCAATATCAGTAATAGCGCTAATGTCTATCTCCTGCGCAGGTGTCAGTCACAAAACAGTTGCCCCTGCTCCTGACACGATCAAATTAGAGGATATCGCCCAAAATCCTGAAGGAATAGAGTTTAATAAAAATGATAATACTTTTCTATTATCTTCACTTAATGCGGGTCCTATAATTAAGGTTAGCTTTGATGGAACTTTCAAATCCTTTACCAGTGGCGAAAAATTCCCAGTATCATCAGCAGGTCTCCATATAGATTATAAACGAAATAGACTTTTGGTTGCTGGCTTTGACGGTACAGCGGCCATGGATAATGACCCTACCACTAAAGGAATATCTGTTTTAAGAGTTTATAATCTTAAAACAGGGGTTATTGAGCAAGATATTAATTTATCTTCTTTAGCACCTGACGCTAACGCCTATTTTGCAAATGACACAACCGTCGATAATGAAGGTAATGTTTATATATCAGATTGGTACGCAAACCTTGTATATAAAGTAGATATAAATGGAAAGCCCAGTATTTTCTGGAAAAATACTACAGGTCTAACTGGCGCACCAAACGGGTTAGATTTTCATCCAGATGGTTATCTGTTGGTATCTCTAATTAAAATAAATGAGAAAGGGTTATATTCAGGCTATGGTTTGGTTAAAATACCGATAGATGATCCTAAATCAGCTAGCACAGTTTCTATTTCAGATTCACAATTTGCTGGTTTTGATGGAATGGTTATTAATGCCGAGGGCAATGTTATTGGAGTAACAAACAATCAAAAAGTACCAGGGGGAAATATGCTAATTGAATTATCTGGAAACAATAATTGGCAATCCGCTAAAGTCATAAATGCTATGACAATGACTTCTAGTACAACTGTAGCAGTAACCCCAGACAATAAGCATTATGTCATTAATCAGGATTTTTCAGATCCTTTAGCAAAAACTTGGACAATAGAACGAATTAAATTTTAATGAGGCAGGTGTCTCAGTGAATTCGATCTTATAAAATGAACTTATACATAACGAATAAGGATAGATCGTGTGAGGCGACAGCTGAACCACGATCTTATCCGGTTCTTAGACGAGCCCGGCTCACATCAAAATGGGATACCCGTCTAAGCCGTGACACGCTATAAAATCAGGGGTTTGAAGAAGCCTTGATTCAGGGTACCGAAAGACTGGAAATTGTCCCGTTTTAGACGGGTAGCCTCAAAATGCAACGTATATAAGGAAATATCTTTGGAGGATATGTATCATAATTTATGACTTGGGGATCAAGTATGGAAAATAAGCAAATTTCAGTGGTTGTAGATAGAAGAGTCTTGCCTGAAAAAATGGACATATTCAAAGGCTACATGAAAAGCATCATAGATGCTTCAAGTAAGTTCCCTGGTTATTTGGGAGGTGATGTAATAAATCCTGAAGAAAGTAATCGTTACATTATTATTTTTCGTTTCGCTTCGCAGAAAGAATTAGATAATTGGACTAATTCAAAAGAAAGACAATTGTGGGTTGATAAAATAGATCAGGTTGTAGAAAAAACAACTAAGATGATTTCGCTAACGGGTTTGGAAACATGGTTTTCTGTATCAAAAAGCAACGATTTTGTTCCTCCTCCCAAGTACAAAATGGCTATAGTTACTTACCTTGCTATTGCGCCAACAATAACTGTGGTTAATTTACTATTCAGTAATTTCTTGAATTTCTTAAATTTTATACCAAAGCATTTGCTAATCTTCGTAACTAGCCCATTTATGGTTATTTTAATGACATATTTAGTTATGCCAATGATGACGAAATTATTCGCGAAGTACTTGTATGGAGTGAAAAAAAACAGTTGACCCAAACGGCTACCGCCATAAACCGGGACAGTTTGAATCGGTACATGAAAGTTTTCCTGCACCAACAGGGCGTTTCCGACAAGCCTTATTCTACGGGGTGTCCCGGCTTATGGCGGTAGCCTCCAGGATTACTATAAAGACGGCGAAAAAGTAGTCGCTGAAGTCTCCAGCAAATAATGCAACCGACAGAACCCCATTCCCATATAAAATCAAAATGTGCATTTGTCTATGCGGGTATCGGCACCCAATGGAAAACAATGGGTGCTACCCTGCTGGAGGAGCAGCCCATTTTCCGGGATACTGTTTTACGCTGCGATGCGGCATTTGCAGCATTTTCAAACTGGTCCATCCTCAAAGAACTCCGTCGTCCGGCAAATAGTTCACGTATTGATGATCTATTGATTGCCCATCCCTGCAATGTCGCCATTCAAATTGGACTGACAGCCCTTATGCAGGAGTGGCACATTATACCCGATGGTGTTGTCGGACACTCTTCCGGTGAAGTGGCAGCGGCCCATACGGCCGGCATTCTCGATCTGAATGACAGCATGGGGCTTGTCTGGGAACATTGTGAACTGATGCGTAAAATCAACGGCAAAGGGGTCTTGGTACATATCGCTTTGCCAGCATCAGATGTCCAACAGCTCCTGCAACCAGACCCTGACCATACTTCACAGGGAGAAACGAAACACATATGGGTGGCCGCCATGAACAGCCCCACGGCCACCGTGGTGGCGGGAACAATGGAAGCCCTCACCCCACTGATTCGCCATATGGAAGAAAAAAACATTTTCTGCCGAACCCTGCAGATTGATATTCCCTACCATAGCCCCATTGTTGCCCCCTTTATCGCTGATTTACGCAATGGTATCGCCAATATCAAGCCCATGCCGGCCCAGTTGCCGATTTATTCCAGCCTGCGGGGAGGTATGCCCGCCCCCAATGATTTCGGGCCGACGTACTGGCCCGATCATATCCGCCAAACCGTACGTTTCTCTGATACTATCGCTGCGATGTTGACCGACGGTTACAGAACGTTCATGGAAATCAGCCCCCACGGAGTTCTAAGCGGTCCCATTGATGAGTGTGCTGAGGTATTTTTATCCCAAAATGTAAAAAAGGGGCATGTCTCCTCTCCTGTATTGACCATTTCCACTTTAAAACGCTTCACAGATGCACGGGATTCCCTGACGGATAACCTGGCGGTTTTGGCCACTACCCCCCATCTGAAGGTGGAAAACCTGCCCACTGATATCCAAAGCCGTGTGCTGGAAAAAACGGCCCACAGAGTTTCACCGAAGCCACCGAAGCCCGTACAACATGTCCCCCAAAAAGAAATCAAAAATAATCAAGACTTGAAACTGCCCAACCTGATATCAATGACGGCGTTGATCCGGGAATCCATCCAGGCTGTCACCCATGGCACAGTCATACTTTCATCGGATAATACCGTGGGATTTCTGGACATGGGCTTAACCTCTCAACATGCTGTCCGCATGGCACATTACCTCTCCAACGCCCTGGGAAAAAATTTTTCCCCCACCCTAATTTTTGATACACCCCACATAT
>PEAL01000075.1 GCA_002753725.1 Deltaproteobacteria bacterium | reverse complement strand
GAAATTAAAATAAGTTCCGCGTTTTAATTTCGAACATTCCTAAGTGTCTCCTCATATCTTTTTTCTTGACCTGATGTGGAAGTTTATATAGTTTAAACAATTTTTATCTAAGAATCTATATATCTCTTGTTCAGTTTGAACAATTCGGATGACTAAGGAACAAAGAATGATTGAGTTAACATTTCCTGACGGCAATCAAAAAAAGGTTGACCCGCCAATAACCGGTTTTCAAATAGCTGAAACCATTTCTTCCGATTTTTCTCGGAATTGCGTTGCAATGATCGTGAATAACCAGCTGATGGATTTAAGTAGTGTTGTTGAAGATAATGCATCCATTCGTTTTATAACGCAAAAAGATCCAGAGGCATTAGAAATTATGCGTCATAGTGCCGCTCATGTGATGGCACAGGCGATTATGCATTTATATCCAGGTGCTAAATTAACCATTGGCCCGACGGTTGAAGATGGCTTTTACTATGATATCGACATGGACCCTGTATCAAATGCTGATTTTCAAAAAATTGAAGATGAGATGAAAAAAATCATCAAAGCGAAAATTCCTTTTCAGCGGAAGGTCATGTCGAAATCTGATGCTTTGAATTTTTTCAAATCAGAATCTTATAAAATAGAATTAATAGAAGATCTGACCGACGGTACAATATCTTTATATGAGCAAGGTGATTTTACTGATCTTTGCAGGGGCCCCCATGTCCCTCACACGGGTTTTGTCAAATCATTTAAACTTCTTAAGGTTTCTGGAGCTTACTGGCGTGCGGATCAAAAAAATGCACAACTTCAACGTATTTATGGAACAGCCTTTTTTGATAAACAAGAGCTTAAATCTTATTTGCATTTTTTGGAAGAAGCCAAAAAAAGAAATCATCGAAAAATTGGAACGGCGTTGGATTTATATAGTTTTCACGATGAGGCTCCCGGCATGGCTTTTTTTCATCCCAAAGGGATGATCCTGTGGAATACATTATTGGATTATTGGCGATATGAGCATCGAAAAGCCGGATATGTGGAGACCAAGACACCCATTATGCTCAATCGAAGTTTATGGGAGCGTAGCGGACATTGGGAGAATTACAGGGATAACATGTATACGTCCACCATTGACGAAGTCGAATACGCAATCAAACCCATGAACTGCCCTGGCGGAATGCTCTTGTTTGGCATGAAACCCCATTCATACCGTGAATTACCCCTTCGATCCGCAGAAATTGGACTGGTACATCGGCATGAAATGAGTGGTGTATTGAGTGGATTATTTCGTGTGCGATCTTTTCATCAGGACGATGCCCATATTTTTATGACTGAAGAACAAATTTGTGATGAAATTTTGGGCGTACTCCATCTGGTGGAAAAAATATATTCCACCTTTGATCTCAGTTTTCATCTGGAATTATCCACACGACCGGAAAAATCCATTGGTACAGATGAGCAATGGGAAAATACCACCCAGGGCTTGAAAGATGCACTTGAACAATATGGTAAACCCTATCGCATCAATGAAGGCGACGGTGCGTTCTATGGCCCGAAAATTGATATTCATATCATGGATGCACTCAAACGAACATGGCAATGCGGGACCATCCAACTTGACATGTCTTTGCCAGAACGATTTGATCTGACATATATTGACTCAACCAATGAACGCAAACGGCCCATTATGATTCATCGCGTGATTTATGGCTCCATTGAACGTTTTTTGGGCATTCTGGTTGAACATTATGCAGGAAAGTTTCCACTGTGGTTATCACCGGTTCAGGTTGTGTTGATGTCTTTAAATGATGAGTTAATCCCGTTTACCCAAAACATTCAGCAACAGCTGGAGGATAACAATATTCGAACAGAAATGGACGTTCGATCTGAAAATCTGAAGAAAAAAGTACGCGATGCACAACTCAATCAAATTCCATTGATTGTTACATTGGGACACAAGGAAAAGGAAAATAATACTGTATCTGTGAGAACGTTAGATGGTCATGTTGCATATGGCATATCACTGGATCATTTTATTGAAACCGTTTGTCAGCATGTTCAGGGACGAAAACAGGATATGAATTTATTTTAAGTTTTTTGATACATATCCGAATAGGTGTTGCAGTAAAACAATTATTCCATAATTTTTTCTTGCTTTTCTTCAGTCCCTTTAATAATGAATAAAATTTAATTCAGGTTATTTTTTTAATGTAATTCTAAAATGTTTTTGTTAGAATGCCCTTTACTAAATCATTTTAGACAACCTCAGGAGGTGCCACATAGCTAAAAGAGTTTTCATCAATAATCAAATCAGAGCGCGAGAGGTTCGGGTAATTGATCCGGATGGTAACCAGGTCGGCGTAATATCCAAAGAACACGCATTGGATGAAGCCAAAAAGTTTGGGCTTGATCTGGTTGAAATTTCGCCAAATGCAGAACCCCCGGTATGTAAGATTATGGATTTTGGCCGTTTCAAGTATGAACAGCAAAAAAAGCAGCAAGAGGCCAGAAAGAAACAAACAACATTTCAAATCAAGGAAATTAAGGTTCGTCCCAAAACCGGCGACCATGATTTAAATACTAAGATTGGTCATATTCAACGATTTATCCAGGCCAAAGACAAAGTGAAAGTCTCGGTTATGTTTCGCGGTCGGGAAATTACGTTAACCCATCAAGGTAAAGAAATGTTGCAACGCGTTGCAGATGCAACCGAGGAAGTGGCAATTGTTGAGCAAATGCCAAAATTAGAAGGACGAAACATGTTTATGCTATTGGCACCCAAATAATCAAAAAAACGTTTAGAAAGGAGTTCAGGCCAGCTATGCCAAAAATAAAAACAAACCGGGCGGCAGCCAAACGGTTTAAGAAAACCGGGAGCGGAAAATTTAAATTTTCAAAATCCCATGCCAATCATATTTTGACCAAAAAATCAACCAAACGAAAACGAGATCTTCGACAGGGTCATATTGTTGATCAAACCAATGAAAAAGCTATCAGGCGTATGATTCCATACGCATAACAACATCTTTATTTATCTACAAAAAAGAAACATAACCCGCCTCAAACGACGGCGGGTTTTTTTGCGAATGTCCAAAAAATACAAAAGTTTAAATGAATACTTTCGTGAACGTTTTGGTTGCAGGGTTCACAAAATTACAGTTGATGCTGGATTGACCTGTCCAAATCGTGATGGCACCATCGGACGCGGTGGTTGTATCTATTGTAATGCTCGGGGATCGGGATCCGGCGCAGCCAGTCAGATGACCATTAAAGAACAATTATTACTGGGAAAACAACGGGTCTTTCGTCGGTATAAGGCAAAAAAGTTTTTAGCCTATTTCCAGGCGCATACCAACACGTATGCTTCCATTCAAACGCTCGCATCTTTATACGAGCAGGCATTATCCACACCCGATATCATTGGGCTGTGTATTGGTACTCGTCCCGACTGCGTATCAGATGATATTTTAAACTTGCTGCAATCCTATACAAACGACTATCTCATATGGATGGAGTATGGTCTGCAAAGCATCCATGATAAAACGCTTGACATCATCAATCGTGGACATCATTCAAACGCATTTATAGACGCTGTTCTTGCCACACAAAATCGTAATATTTTAACATGTGTTCATTTAATTTTGGGCCTGCCATTTGAAACCCGTGATCATATCATTGAAACAGCAAAAGCAGTGGCGGAGCTTCCTATTGATGCTGTCAAACTTCATTTATTGTACGTTGTTAAAGATACCCCGATGGAAAAACTTTATCGTCAGGGACAGTATCAATGTCTGTACCCATCACAATATGCAGATTGGGTGTGTGATGTCCTGGAACGTTTACCGAAAACAACAATCATTCAACGATTAACGGGTGATCCTCATCCAGATGAACTGGTTGCACCATCCTGGGCATTTAATAAACAGGCAACTCTGGAATTAATTCACAAACGTCTTGATGA
This sequence comes from Deltaproteobacteria bacterium, assembly GCA_002753725.1. Classification (GTDB taxonomy): domain Bacteria; phylum Desulfobacterota; class Desulfobacteria; order Desulfobacterales; family Magnetomoraceae; genus Magnetomorum. The sequence continues at coordinate 14,821 of PEAL01000075.1, read as the reverse complement.
ACGTCATACCTGTCAGGGAAGATTACACGATAAAACCATTGGAAATCAATATGATTGAATGATGAACGCTTTTTATTTCAATTTATGCTTTTCACGATTCATTATCCTTGACACCTTCGGGGTTTTTTGACATATTTTTACAATTTTTATTACTCATTAATATAGATTCGTTTGTGTTTGGCAGTTGAATCATTCTGTCGTCCAAACGATTTTTTTGACAGATACAAGGGGAGGCTTTATGGCTAAAGGTTATATGGGCAAAATTCTGGTTGTCGACTTGTCGAAAAATGAATTTAAAGAGGAAATTATTCCTGATGACGTATATGAAAAATATTTATCCGGCACAGGTTTAGGCGCTTATTATCTGTATCATAACATGCCTGCCAATGCTGATCCTCTTGGTCCGGATAATTATATTGGTTTCATGTCCGGACTGTTGACCGGAACAGGCAGTTTGTTTACTGGTCGCTGGATGGCTGTTGGTAAATCGCCACTTACCGGAACATGGGGCGATGCCAATTGCGGCGGAAATTTTTCTCCAGCAATCAAACAATGCGGATATGATGGTATCTTCTTTAAAGGCATCAGTGACAAACCTGTATATTTATATATCGATGCCAAAACAATGGAACTTCGGGACGCATCTGATCTTTGGGGGATTGATGCCGTAGATGCCGAACAACTGCTGATTGAACGATATGCAAAGCAAGGAAAAACACCACGGGTGGCCACAATTGGACAGTCAGGAGAAAAGTGTTCGCTTATTTCCGGAATTTGCAATGATCGCGGTCGAATCGCAGCAAGATCCGGTCTGGGAGCGGTGATGGGATCCAAGAAATTAAAAGCCCTGGTGCTGCTTGGCAATAAACCGATTACGCCGCACAATTATGACGAAATGAAAAAATTGAGCAAGATGTGTAATCGATGGGTTAATTTTCAGCCCCCCTTTGTCACCGGTCCTGCAACCGCTTATGTGGGAAAATTAATGCGATACTTACCCCATCAGTTGGTTATGGATGGCATGCTCTACAAAATATTTCTAAGAAAATGGGGTACGGTTTCCATGAACCAGTTGAGTGTTGAAATTGGTGATTCTCCAATAAAAAACTGGGATGGCTCCAGCGATGACTGGCCGGTCAGTCACTCAAACATCGTAAATCCGGATGTTTTCACCGATTGCGAAATTGTCAAGTATCATTGTTATTCCTGCCCGTTGGGCTGTGGTGGTATTTGTAGCATGTCTGGAAAATATGAAGAAACACACAAGCCTGAATACGAAACGGTCATCTGTCTGGGAGCCCTTTGTATGAACACAGACAAAGACAGCATTTTCTATATGAATGAAATGTTAAACAGGGCAGGCATGGATACCATTTCCGCAGGTCATGTTCTTGCTTTTGCGATTGAATGCTATGAAAAAGGCATTATCACCAAAGACGATACCGATGGCATTGAATTGACCTGGGGCAACACCGATGCCATGATTGAAATGCTTCAGTTAATGATCGACCGAAAAGGTATCGGAGATATTCTTGCTGATGGTGTTCGGGTGGCTGCACAAAAAATTGGAAAAGGATCTGAAAAATTTGCCATTCATGCTGGCGGACAAGAACCGGCAGCCCATGATGGCCGCGCAGACCCTGGATTTGCTCTTCATTACAGTGTTGAAGCGACCCCTGGACGTCATACCATTGGTGCATATCTGTATTATGAAATGTTCCAACTCTGGAAACGTCTTAAAGACTTACCTGCACCCAAAATGTTGTACCATAAAGATACAAAATATACCGTCGATGAAGAAAAAATTCAAATGGCCGCTGCTTGCAGCAAATACATGAATATTATCAATGGCGCAGGGGCATGCATGTTTGGTGCGTTCCTGGGAATCACTCGAATGCCACTCTTTGATTGGCTGAATGCTGCAACTGGATGGAACAAATCAGATGAAGAAATCATGCAAATTGGGGAACGTATTCAAACAATCAAGCAAGATTTCAATGTAAAGCACGGTATTGAACCCAAAAACAATAAAGTACCATTAAGAACGTTGGGCCAACCGCCACAAACCAGAGGTTCCAATAAAGGACGATCGGTCAACCTTGACAAACTCATGAGCGAATACTGGCAATTTTTCGGCTGGAATTCTGAAACAGGAAAACCCTCCACCGAAACCAAGCGGGCTCTGGGGATCGAATAAACATTATTGTCAAATTGGCTGTCAGCACACTATCAGATTTCTAATACTATCAGGCCGATGCCTTGGAAGAATCTGTCTTGCGTTGATAGCCATCTAAATCTATTTAAGGGAAAACAATTATGTCATATACGATTAAAGATGCGTGTATCGGATGCGAAGTATGCAAACGTCTATGCCCTGTTGATGCCATTTATGGCGAAAAAGAAAACGTGCAAAAAATTGATGAAGACCTGTGTATTGATTGTGGTGCCTGTGGGAAAATATGCCCAAAAGGTGCTATTTATGATGATTTTGGTGTCCAGTGCGAAATTGTCAAACGTTCAAAATGGGATCGCCCCAAGTTTGACGTATCAAAATGCACATCCTGCTTAAGCTGTGTTGATATCTGCCCGGTGAAATGCCTGTTGATTCCAGATATCGAAGAAACCAATCAAGATAGACTCATCCCATTTATTTCAGAAATCAATACCTGTATTGGTTGTGGTTTTTGTGAATTGAAATGTCCGGTGGAAGCCATTATCATGGTTTCATCATAACCATTTGTTTTGATGGATTCTGTTTAAGGAATCATAACGGATTTCATCCGGAAAACGGCATCCGGATTTTAAGTGAATGGACGTTATGGACATCCATAAACCCTGTTCCCTGACGGCCATTGTTTCAAAATGGGGAAAGTGATTAAATTGTTAATATTAAGGGTTTTTGCTGACAAAAACACTTTGAAAACATTTATTATATAACCAAAGGAGGCAAGAGTGGGCGAATACAAAGATATCACCCCTGGAAAAAAAAGAATTAAACGCCTTTATACGGCGATCATGCTGTGGTTTGTGGGGCGGTCAATTCAGGCTGCTGCAAAAATAGATGATGACGTAAAAAAAGAATTTGAAGAACTTCCAGATCAGTTTTTATTCTCCCTGGGAGTGACGCCAGATGGGCCACGCATGTTGGTAGGTAAAGATGTCAATGGACGTGTCAAGTATTTGGGAAGCAATCCTAAAGGCAGAAAAATCAATGTTGATATGACGATCAAAAATCTTGAGGCTGCTATCTTATTATTTACATTTCAGGAAAGCACGGCCATTTCAAGCTGTCATGATCGTTTAACCGTTGATGGCGATATTCCAAGTGCCTGTTCTGTGGTTCGTATACTGGATATGGTTGAGGTTTATCTGCTGCCCAAAATCGTTGCAAAACTCGCGGTCAAGCGATACCCCCAATGGTCAACTGAACGAAAATTAATGGGCCGAACAAAAATTTACCTTCGCGCCATTTTAGGCTTTTAACGATAAGGGAGAGATGTATGCAAGTATCAAGTAATATAGAATTTATTTGTCCGGTCAAAACAAATGCCGGGAAAAAAGGCCTTGACCATATTCCCATTGAACTGAAAGCTCTGAACGCCGAACGTCCGATTGTTATCACGGATCAGGAAACGGCAAACAAAGGCCTGAGCAAGCATATGATCAATGCATTCAAAGATTCAGGAATGCATTTTGGATTGTTTGAAGGCGTGCCAAAGACAGCCGATGTAAAGACCATCCGAAATTTATCGCAAAAATTTTTATACAAAGGGTTTGATGCCATCATTGCAATGGGTGGCGGTGCGGCGATGGATGTCGCAAAAGGCTTGAACATGGTGGTTTCTGGAACTCCTGAAGACCTGAAACTGCTCGCTGGAATCGATAAAATTCAACATCGGTTAAAACCCTTTATTGCTGTACCAACAGCATGGGGAAATGGTTTTGAAATTACCAAATATGCTTTTATTGAATCCAAAGCCTATGCATCCCATCATTTAATGCCTGATTTGGTGGTCATCGATCCTGTACTGTTTAAAGCTCCGGATACAAAATTAATGGTCTCTTCGGCAATGATTGCTTTAACACATGCAATTGAAGCCTGTATCCACCCCAATGGCAATGAATTTATTGACTGTTATGCGCATGCCGCCATTCAACATATCAAAACCTGTTTCCCCAAAGCCCTGACCCATCCCAAAGATAAACAAGCCAATGCAGGGATCGGACAGGCAGCGGCCATGGCTGGATGTGCTTTTTCAAACGTTCATCCTGGAATGATCCATCGATTGGGAAAGGCAGCAGGAACAATGTTCAATATTTCATCGGGAATATGTATGGGCATCCTGCTTCCTTATGGTCTGGAATATAAACTGAAAAAAAATAAGGCCCTTGTCTCGAAACTCTTTCATTCCATTGCAGATTTTGATGAACGCGCACAAACATCACCCGGGGCTCAACAACAAAAAATCATTCAATATATTAAAAAATTACAAAATAATATGGCCGACGCCACAAAGAAAACCTTGCCCTTGACCTTGCAGCAGGCGGATATCTCAAAAAATAGTCTCGCTGCTATCGCTCAAAGAGCGATTGATAATGGTTTAAGTATGGACAAGGATGAATGCTTAAAAGTGCTGACAGCCGCTTATGATGGGAAATCAATAGCTTAAAAAGTTTGCACTTTGCTAAAAAAAGGAGCTTAGTATGCATATACCTGGATATTTTGAATTTTGCTGTCGGGTAAAGACCCTTGCCGGGCATAATGCCCTGGAAAGCATTCCGGAAGCATTGGCCCAATTACAAGCCAAAACCCCTTTGATCCTGACAGATAAAGGCGTTGCAGGCGCTGGTTTAATTGATATTGTAATCAATGCCATTAAAGATAAAATGACCATTGGTTCAATTGAAGATGATATTCCGCCTGATTCTGATTTAAGGGTTGTCAATCATCTGGCAGGTGTCTACCGTGAAAAAAACTGTGATGCCATTATTGCAGTGGGCGGTGGTTCCGTCATGGATACAGCCAAGGGTGTCAATATTGTGGTGTCGGAAAATGCAGATGACTTGATCAAGTTTTGTGGTGCCGGTGCAATCAAACGGCCTCTGAACCCAATGATTGCCATTCCAACAACCTCGGGAACTGGCTCTGAGGTTACATTGGTGGCTGTCATTGCAGATCATGAAAAAAATCGCAAGATGCTGTTTACATCCTATTTTCTGCTGCCTGATGTTGCTGTTCTTGATTCTCGAATGACATTGACCCTGCCGCCATTTTTAACATCTTCTACTGGAATGGATGCCATGACACATGCTATTGAAGCGTATACCTGTCTGGCAAAAAATCCCTTGAGTGATACCCATGCGCTGGCAGGCATTGAGCTTTTGAGCCAGAATCTGCTGAACGTGGTTCAAAATCCTGATGATCAAGAAGGGCGTCTTGCTCTTGCAAAAGGAGCAAACCTGGCTGGTATTGCATTTTCCAATTCAATGGTTGGTATGGTTCATACATTGGGACACTCCATTGGATCGGTATGTCATGTGCCCCACGGGACATGTATGTCCATACTTTTGCCTTATGGCTTAGAGTATAACCTTCATAAAAATTCAGAGTTCGTCGCAGAGGTTTTGTACCCCCTTGCCGGTCCTGAAATTTTTGCCAAAACCCCAAAAAACCAACGTGCAGAAAAAGTCATTGAATATGTTCGCAAAATGAATCAAGACTTATATGATGCCACTGGTGGCAGACATTCCCGATGTTTTAAGGAAGTTTTGAACAGAGATGGCAAACAAATGGTTACAAAAGAAGATTTGCCGAAAATTTCCAAAACAGCGCTTGGGGATGGGTCTATTTTCTATAACCCTGAAGAACTGGATTATGATGATTGTATGATGGTTCTGAATGCTGCATGGGAAGGGACTCCCTTGAATCGGAATAAAATTAAAAAAGGCTAACACCTTCGAATCCTCATTCCTAATTTTAAAAACAAAGCTCTCTTTATTAGAGAGCTTTGTTATTTTCGATACTGTGGCGGTAATTTTTTTTGTTTTTGATCCTTCAAAGAATTCTCAAGTAAGAAAGGAAGAAAAAATGTTCAAATATTCAAAAAAAATTTTTGGGATTTTGGTCTTACTCTTGTGTGTCTATAACATGGCTTTTATTACACCATCCTGGGCCAACGAAACATCCATAAAAATTGGATTCAACATTCCTTTAACCGGAGATATTCCAAAAGTCGGTGAATGTTCAAAGTATGCTGCAAAAATGCTTGAAGAACAGATCAATACCAGCGGCGGCCTTGAGATTGGTGGTAAAAAATATCCCCTTGAATTTGTTTTTGAAGATAACGAATCCAAAGCAGAATCCGCAACTGCCGTTGCGTTAAAGCTGATTACTCAGGATCGTGTTTTGGCAATTATTGGACCTCAGGCCAGCAAACAGGCAATTCCTGCCGGAGAAATTTGTGATGCTTATGAAACGCCCATGATATCACCCTGGTCAACCAATCCACAAACCACTCAGGACAGACCCTATGTTTTTCGAGGATGTTTTTTAGATCCATTTCAGGGTCCGGTTGCTGCTAATTTTGTCACGAAAGAATTTGGGGCCAAGCGTGCTGCTGTATTATATGATATTGCCAGCGATTATCCAAAAGGACTGGCAGAATTTTTTAAAAGCGCATTTGAAAAAATTCACGGCAAAGGATCTGTTGTCTCATTTGAAACATTTACCACCAAAGACAGGGATTTTAGCGCACAGTTGACCAATATTATTCGATCAAAAGCGGATGTCCTGTTCACCCCCCAGTACTATGACGAAGTACCTTTAATTGTTAAACAGGCTCACGAACTGGGCTGGAATAAACCCATTATGGGTAGCGACAGTTGGGGATCAGCCGAACTGGTCAAACTGTGCGGAAATGATTGTAAAGGTCTGTTTTTCAGCACACATTATGCGGCTGCCGGAGCAAAAGGGAAAACCCTTGAATTTATTGAAAAATACACAGCCAAATATGGTTATGTGCCTGATGATGTCGCGGCATTGACCTGGGATGCTACCCGTCTGCTGTTGAAAGCCATTCAGAATACAAACGGTTTAACCGGAAAACAACGCAAGGATCGTAAAGCGATCAAGGATCAACTGGCACAGATCAAAAATTTTGAAGGTATTACCGGTAAAATGACATTTACTTCTGAAGGTGATCCCATCAAATGTGCAGTGGTTGTCAAGATCAACAATCAGGGAGCCTTTGAGTTTTATCAATCTGTTTGTCCATGATCAAGGATCGAGGCTGTTGTGGATTCGCAAATTCTGATTCAAAATTTTTTGAATGCCCTGCAATGGGGAAGCTTTTATGCACTGATTGCATTAGGATATACACTTGTTTATGGTGTATTGCTCTTGATTAATTTTGCGCATGGCGATATTTTCATGGTGGGTGCTTATCTGGGATTTTTCTTTGCCATTGTATTAACCGGCAACAGTCTCATTCACCTCCCATTGTGGATTGTTTTCATTATGACTGTCGTTTTGTCAATGATTGCAACCTCATTTGTGGGTGTAACCCTTGAACGTGTTGCTTATCGTCCTTTACGAAGAAAAGGGACGAACCGCCTGTATGTGGTCATTACCGCCCTGATGTGCGGTTTGATTCTTGAAAATGGTAATCTGGCCGTTTTTGGCGCCAGCCGCCGATCATTTCCTGAGCTTATTGAAAAAACAATCTATTCTTTTGGTGGCATAACAATCAGTAATATCAAGATCATGGTTATTGTCACAGCCTTTGTTGCATTTATTGTTTTAGAGATGATTATTCGCAAAACCCGTATTGGAATGGCCATGCGGGCCATATCGTATGATCGTGTAGCGGTTCCATTGATGGGCATTCCGGTTGATCGAATTATTGTGTTCACATTTGTTCTTGGATCATCAATGGCCGCCTTGGCTGGGGTGCTTTTTGTAACCGCTTATCCTGTTTTAGAGCCTTACATGGGAGCGACTATTGGCTGGAAAGCATTTATAGCAGCAGTTGTTGGCGGGATTGGTGAAATCAGAGGTGCTTTTGTTGGTGGTTTTTTGCTGGGGTTTATTGAAATATTCGTTGCGGCTTTTTTCCCCTCAACGTTGAGAGATTTGATTGCATTTTCTGTTCTATTGGTATTACTAAGTGTAAAGCCAACGGGGTTGTTTGGATTTTCCCGGTCTACGAAAATTTAAAAAGAAACCTATAAAGCGATGGCTTTGGAAAAAGAAGATTGGAACGATTTTGAGCAAGTGATGCTTGATGGAATAGAACAGCAATCTGAAATTGCCGTTGACCAGATACGAACCATCAGCAAAAAAAGATTACAAAATAAAATAGATTCATTATCAAAAGAAAAAACCTCTCTTCTACGGAAATATTTTACTATCATGTACGGAGAATGAAAAGAATGCTCCACTCTTTACACACCTGTCGTTATTGGATTCTTTACGCCTTATTTTCATTTACGATCATTTTCGGCGTTCATCATGAATGGGTGAATGCTTATATTCAGCTTATCATGATGTTCATTGGCATTAACATTATCTTATCAAGTTCTTTGAATATTATTAATGGATATATGGGCGAGTTCAGTTGTGGACATGCTGGCTTCATGGCCGTTGGTGCTTATGTTACCTCTGTGCTTAATGTCTGGTTGTTTGCATCCGACCGTGTCTTCGGGCCGGCAGTTCTTTCTGGAAACTGGATTTTATTGTTATTTCCATTGACATTGCTGATCGGTGGGCTGGCAGCCGCTTTTGCTGGACTTCTGGTTGCGATTCCTTCCTTTAATACACGGGGTGATTATCTGGCCATTATCACATTGGCAGTCAACTATATTGTAAAAAGTTCCATTGAAAACATACAAACCATCGGCGGTGCCAGGGGTTTTATGGGAATGCGTAAAGTTGTCAATGCGATGGGTGATGTTTGGGATATCCCGTGGATGATGATTTTTGTTCTTATCTTTACAGGATTTTCTGTTTGGGTTATCTGGCGATTTGTGTCTTCAACCTATGGCAAAGGAATCATTGCCATTCGGGAAGATGAAATTGCGGCTGAGATAATGAGTGTCAACACGCAACAGATGAAAATTACCGCATTTATGTTGTCATCAGGACTGGCTGGCATTGCTGGAGGATTGTTTGCTCATGTTTTGGGATATATCAATCCAGGCTCATTTACAATCATGAAATCCACTGAAATCATGGTGATGGTATATCTGGGCGGAATGGGATCGTTGAGTGGATCGGTCATCAGTGCTGTGTTTTTTACCATTTTATTGGAATTGCTTCGGCCTTTACAGGTGATTAAGTGGGTGGTCATTCCCTTGATGCTCATTCTTCTGATGATGTTCCGGCCCGAAGGTATCATGGGAAATCGTGAAATCAGAGATTTTTTTCCAGGAAAAAGAAAATAATACCCTATGCCATTATTGCAGATAAATAATCTTACCCAACGCTTTGGTGGACTGACAGCCGTTCAGGATTTTTCTTTTGATTTACCAAAAAGGGTGCTTCCGGGGCTAATCGGTCCCAACGGTGCTGGGAAAACAACAATATTCAATATTGTTTGTGGGTTTTATCAACCCACAACAGGAACCATTGATTTTGATCATCACGCCATTGCCGGCTTGAGACCGAATGCAATTACAGCGCGAGGAATTGCACGAACCTTTCAAAATATTCGGCTATGGTCTGAAATGACTGTTTTGGATAATTTGTGTATTGCTCAACATGCGAAACTGGGTTATGGATTGTGGGATGCCATTATCCAATCATCAAAATTTAAATACCGTGAAAAACAGGTTCACAAAACCGCCATGCATCTTCTTGAAACATTGAACCTTCAGGACTATGCAAACGAGAAACCCAAAAGTTTACCCTATGGCCTGCAACGTCGTGTTGAAATTGCCAGAGCCCTTGCTGCTCAACCCAAACTGTTATTGCTGGACGAACCTGCTGCGGGAATGAATTCATCTGAAGTTGAACAATTGATCCAATTAATTCAGTGGATTCGAAAAACGTTTGATATTACCATCTGGTTAATTGAGCATGATATGCGTGTGGTGATGGGTGTTTGTGAACGTATTGTTGTCCTTGATTTTGGCGAAATCATTGCAGATGGCACACCAGAAACAATTCAAAACGACCCCAGAGTGATTAAAGCCTATTTAGGGGAGCAATAATAATAAATTAAATGTTAGAAATAAAAAATCTTTACGCAAACTACGGTGCAATTGAGGCCCTTCATGGTGTTTCCCTTTATGTCGATCAAGGTGAAATGGTTGCTCTTTTAGGAGCTAATGGTGCAGGAAAATCAACCACATTAATGAGTATTATGCGCCTTCCGCCTCCAGAAGCACCACTCATCAAACAGGGGAGTATTTTTTTCAATCAAGTGAATCTGTTAAATGTGCCACCGCATGTCGTGGTTGCAGAGCATGGCATTGCACTCGTGCCTGAGGGGCGCCGAATATTTGGAAATTTAACCGTGTTTGAAAATCTAACCATTGCAACCTATGCAAGAAAAGACAAGAATCAGATAGCCCTGGATTATGATGCTGTATTTGATTTGTTTCCCCGATTGAATGATCGAAAAAAACAGCGCGCAGATACATTGAGTGGCGGAGAACAACAAATGTTGGCTATGGGACGCGCATTCATGTGTGGTGCGTCATTCATTTTGCTGGATGAACCCTCCATGGGACTTGCCCCATTTCTAATGCAGGAACTGTTTAAGGCATTGAAACAACTTAATGAAAATGGAGTAACTATTTTTGTTGTTGAACAAAATGCCAATATTGCGTTAAAGTATGCTCACAGGGCTTATGTGATGGAAACCGGGCGAATCGTTTTAGAAGGTAAAAGCCATGAACTGGTCAATAATCCCGAAATTCGAAAAGCGTATCTGGGCGCATAATTTCTTTAAAGCTTTTTTTCAATTGAACCGATGCGTTACTATCTTCAACTCATTTTTCGCGCAAAGTAATTTTTAAAATTTTTGTTCTTTTTATATTTGTTTAGATTGAATTATACGTCTTTATTAAAATGTAATAATCGATAATAATCGATAACAACGAGATTCTCAAACGGTCAATCGTTGTGGCAAGGAGGTTCAAATGATTGGTTTACTTTATTCAGCAGTACGTAATGTTGATGTTCACAATTTTCAACGATTTAATGAAGAACAACTGGAAGCAGTTGAGCGGATGACATCCGGAAAAGCGATCAATCGCGCAAGCGATGATGTTGCTTCAATGGGAGTCTTATCAAAAATGCAGGCAGAAGTTCTGGGATCGAATCAGTCCATTCGAAACAGTAACGATGCCTTTTCTTTTGCTGAAGTTGGTGACGCAGCACTGGCAGATTGTGAGGAAGCACTGAATCGCATGAAAGAATTGGCGATACAGTCCATGAATGGTGCTAACAATGGAAAGGATATTCAGGCAATTCAAAAAGAATTTGATCACTGGAAAGAAGTTTTTGCTCAGGTGGTCGAAAACACTGAATTTGCCGGAAGCAAAATTTTAAACGATAAATCCAAGTGGTTTCAAACCAACTGGAAACCCACCGAAGTGACCACCTTTGATCCCATATATCTGGCATCAGATCAGGTCGGATCAAACAAAATGGTCTCCGATGGTACCATTTCAAACGCAGCCGCAGCCGCAGCAACTTACAGTGCGGTGAATAATGGTATCACAACAAATGATGCTTTTATCTTAAAATCATCTTTGGGAGAGGCAACAATCAATGTCTCTGCAAACCAAACAGCGTATTCAATTGCCAATGATATGAATGACCATACGCAAACCACAGGGGTTCGAGCAGAAGCTGTTTCATTTGCCAAGTTGTCTAATTTGTCGTCTACAGGAAATGTAACGTTTACGCTTCATGGTCGATCCGCATCTTCAGTATCAGCCAATATTACAAATACGAGCGAGTTGGCAACGCTCATGAACGCCATTAATCAGAAATCCAATATTACTGGAATTACGGCTGAATTAACTGGCAACCGGTCGGAAATTATTCTCTATAATGATGAAGGTTATGACATTGGAATTGAACAGTTTGATCATAGTGCAGATAGTCAGACCATGAACGTTGTTGGATTGCAATCTGATGGTACAACAGCATCAGGTGCTGTTGTTACACTGACTGATGCCACTGCTGTTCCAGCGAATACAGATAATACTGTCGTAGGCGGCCATGTCATTATGAAATCCCATACAGATTTTACCATTTCAGCGCCTTCCTCAGGAACGGCCTTGTTTTCTGGTGCATCTAAAACGGCATCTTTTATTGATTTAAATTCTGCAACGGTCGATACAGCAAACAATGCAAGTTCTGCCATTGATGCTATCGAAGGTTCTTTAAACAAAGTTGTTGATACTCGCAGTCGATTTGGCCAGGTGATGCAACGCTTGCAACACAATGCCAGTGGTTTGCAAATTTCGGCAGCCCTGGTTGAACAAGCCAGAAGCACTCATGAAGATACCGACTTTGCAGCAGAGATGGTTAAAATGTTTCGATCAAAATATATGGCCCGAACCAATTTGTCTGTGGCCTCCATTACGAATAATATGTCAAAAACAGCTTTGCAATTGATTTAATGGATATAAATTTGTCCTTTTTTGCCAGAATGATAAAATTTCTTAATGTGGTTTAATTGACCGTTACATCGTTATCAGACGCGGGAAAATTTTTTTCCGCGTCTCTATACACGCTTTCAAACCATTTTTTTGTAATTCCCCTTGCCTGACACACCATCTTATAATATATAACCGCCTGATACTTATTCATTATTCATAACGATCCAAATAAGGAAACATTTCATATGAACAATACCCTTGAGGAATTACTTCAACTCCTTTCTTTAGAAAAAATAGAGGAAAATATTTTTAGAGGAAAAAGCCAGGATTTAGGCTTTGGCAATATTTTTGGGGGCCAGGTTCTTGGGCAATCACTTTCTGCTGCCAGTCAAACGGTTTCTGAAGATAGAAAAGTTCACAGTTTGCATGGATATTTTTTAAGACCTGGAGATCCCAAACAAGCCATCGTGTATGATGTTGATCGATTGAGAGATGGCAAAAGCTTTACCACAAGAAGAGTCGTCGCCATTCAAAAAGGGCGCCCCATCTTTGCAATGTCCTGTTCGTTTCAAACCGATGAACCTGGATTTGAACATCAAGATCAAATGCCTGAGGTTGAAGGACCGGAAGGGATATTATCTGATTTTGAACGATTTCGGAAAGTTAAAGATCGTATTCCCATAAGCATTCGAGATAAACTGATTTGTGAAAAACCCATTGAAATCAGACAGGTGAATCCAGTCAATCCCTTTAAACCTCAAAAAATGGAATCTGTGAAATATTCCTGGTTCAAGGCTGTGGGAGATATGCCTGATGACCAGGCTGTCCATCAATATATGCTTGCTTATGCGTCAGACTTTGGGTTGGTATCCACATCATTATATCCTCATGGCCATACATTTTGGGAATCTGACATGCAGGTGGCCAGCCTGGATCATGCCATGTGGTTTCATCATGAATTTAGAATGGATGACTGGTTGCTGTATGTTATGAAAAGCCCGGGCGCTTCTAAGGCAAGGGGACTGAATCATGGTAATATTTTTACCCGTGATGGAAGACTGGTTGCATCGACAACCCAGGAAGGGTTGATACGATATCACAAGTCAATACCTCCGATGGAATTTGATTAAGCTGAGTAATTATTTCCCCCAACCAAACTACCGAAAAAAATTCCATAACGATCAAAAACAGGTTTCATTTTTTCCTCAAAACCATTCTTGCTGAAATAACACAGACGCAGCTTTTTCTGTTGAAATCGTTCTTTTGCCAGTCGCCTGGCTTTGTCGGCAAATGTTTCAACCATTTTTTCAGTAATCTTATAAATATTTTCAGGCGCATAATTTTTACATTCTGCCATGATTACGACATCTCGGCCTTCCAGAACAATGTCTATTTCTTGTCCGGCTTCAAGAAAAAAGCGGAGATTCCAAGAAAAATCTGTTACTGAAATTCCTTCTATCAAACCATTTTCTTCGTTAATAATGGATTTGATAAGTCCCAGCAACACGACACGCTCATAATAATTCCCTTTCAAGTTGTTATGATCCCCTTGCAATACTTTCAGTTTTTTTCTCAGAATATCAGCATCTTCCAGACTCAGTTCCAATTGTCTGATTCGTTCTTTCAGGTAATCCAGAAGACTATCATTACGAAAATATTCGTTAAAGTCTTGTTCAGGCAAGCCCAGGATATCTCTATAATTGGTCATCAACACCTTTTTTAAGGTGCGGTCAAATACGCCACCATATCGCCCTTGATTTCGCTCAACAATATCATATTTATAAAGTAGCCCCAATTCATCGCGCAGTTTTTGATCATCAATATCCAGCGACATTTCACGTTTCAAATCGCCAGGATAAAACCACTCTCCTTCATGTCTGCAAAGGAACCAGGTCATTTTTTTCATATTGATATCATTCACCGCTTTCATTGCCAGCATCAGGTATTCATCCCAGTCATGCTTGATGGTTCCATCTTCAACCTCATATTTCAAGGCCTGATCTGCATCCACAATATTGGTGATGAGTGGTTTTCCAAATTTAGGACTGACCATATCAATGATCCGACCGGGGACGTTATTTGTAATATGAACGATATAGGAAGCAATCTCAGGCGTTATGCCATGACCATACATTTTTCCATAATTCATTGTCATATGAATAGCCTCTTGCGTATCCATTTTTGGCACGATAAATTCATCAAATCG
>PEAL01000474.1 GCA_002753725.1 Deltaproteobacteria bacterium | reverse complement strand
ATCAGAGGGTCACATCTTGATTATTTCATTAAGATCTAAGTATTAAAATCAAGACTTGACACCCCTCCAAAAGTCAAATCAGGATGTATTGACATAAAATAGAGTATTCTTAATTAAAAATAATACACGAAAAATCTCTTGCACATAAATATCAATACAGTTATTATGCATACAGTTGTTATGCATAATAACTGTATTTTATGGTGAGAAATATGTTTGTTAATAGAATAAAAGAAATATCATGGCTCGATCAATTATCACATGCCCTTGAATCCGGAAAAGGCTTTCATGGGGCATTACTGGGTTTGCGTCGAATAGGAAAAACTGAACTAATCCTGACGTTTCGAAAAAAAAATCATCATAACATGATCATGCCTTATCTGAACATTCAAAGCGCAATTTCGTCTCCCGGTCGTTTTTGTATGGATTTTGTTCATTCCCTTTTAGAATCAGTCTGCAACCATGAAAATATCAAACTCGTGCACAAACAATCTATCAAAATGGACCTGCCGGTTATTGCAGGACGGCTTAATGATGACATTTACGATTCTGTTATTTTATTAATAAGCCTGTTGGATAATGGAGAATATGAAGAAGCCCTCCGCATTGTTTTTAAACTACCGGAAATGATAGCGTCAATTTTTCATATCAAGGTATTATTTTTTATTGATGAATTTCAGGAAATCCATTCTTTAAAGCATTACAGACTTGATCCATATGCACTGATGCGATCAGTCATTGAAAAACAAATTCATACCAAATATGTTGTGTCCGGATCTATTATTTCATTGATGGAGCAGATATTCAAAGATGCCAATCAACCATTTTTCAATCAATTTAATATACTTTACCTGTCACCATTTACCAAAGAAGATTCATCCATTCTTGCCAGACATGTATGGAATTATGATTCGCTGTCTGTCAATGACAATGCATATGCCATAATATATAAGCTCACTCAAGGACATCCGTTTTACATTATTTCGATTTGTGAACGATCATTCTTTGAGGCCAGATTCAATGATTTTGTTATTGATCAAAGACTGGTAGAATATGCGTTTATTAAAGATGTCTTATCACACGATGGCAAATTAAATACTTTATTTGAATATATATTCAATTATTCTTTAAGCAAAGTAGAAAGAAAAGGTTCGCTTAAGCAGCCTTTGTTGATACTGGCAGAAGAAGATGGCCTGACATTGTCGGATATTGCCAAAAGATTGAATAAAAGTACAGGGCATCTGTCAAATATAATGAAATCATTATTAAAATCAGATTTAATTATCAAAAAAGATCAAAAATATTACTTCAGAGATCAGGTGTTGAGATTCTGGCTGGCAAAAACAAGCCTGGGAAAAAGCCATGATATAATAGCTGATACAGAAATTGCTGACAATTTCATTTCTGACCTTAAGGAACGTTATCTAAAAAAATCAAGTGAATACGGCAGAGCAAAAGAGTTTGAATTATATTATTTTATCAATGAGAATAGAGGACAATCCATTTGCGGTTTGAAAATTCCGGAATTTAAAAGAATTATTAAAAACTATATTACACCCAATGGAGATGAAATTGATCTTTTTGCAATTAATGACCAATCATGGGCCTTTGAGCTCAAATGGAAAAATAAAAAGACAGGCATAAAAGAAATAAAACAATTTATCAATAAAATTCAGGCAAATACATATGTTTATATTTCAAAAAATGGTTTTACAAAAGATGCATATAATTTTGGAAAAAACAATCAGATCATTTTATGGGAGGAGTCAGATTTAAGCTGATACGTGTAAAACTTTACAACTCATTTGAATGGCTGGTACAGGTTAGACAATGATGCAGACAAAAGGTTTTCAGTACTTGTGGATGATGCGCAAACCGCTGCAAAAGACTTGCTCAAAAAATCCCTGGCTGCTGGCGAAGATGCTTATCCTGAGGCGGTGTATAATATTGGCATGGCAAACTGGTTGCTTGGACGTGTTCTGAAAAGGAGCGGTGCTTCTGAGCCTGCCCTCACTTATCTTGAATCGGCCCGAAGGCAATTTATCAAGTATGGCCGGGATGGCAATAAAAGTGCCCAAAGGATGGCTTCGGCTTGCCTCACAGAACAAGGGGATTGCCTCATGCTTCTCGGCCGATTGGATGAAGCAGCGGCGGCTTATGAGGAAAGCATTGCCCTTGCTGAAAAACTGGGTGATCTTAGAGGTGCTGCTGTGGGGAAAGGTCAACTGGGAACTGTGCGATATTTTCAAAAACAATATGCAGAAGCCCTGACAGCATATGAATCCGCCATACAGTCATTTGAAAGCCTGGGCGAACCGGCCAGTGTTGCAGTATTCTGGCATCAGATGGGCATGGTGCATGAAGATTCTGGAAATTATCCTGCGGCTGAGACTGCGTATCGGAAATCTTTGGGAATTAAGGTACAGCAGAACAATAAAGATGGTGAGGCATCCAGTTTATTGCAGCTTGGCAATCTATTTAAAAAAATGGGACAGCTTGAAGATGCGGTCACCTTTTATCGACAGGCGGCTGATATTTGTGCTGCACAGGGAAATATGGCAAAAGAAGGTGTTGTACGAAATAATCTGGCAGATACATTCATCAAATTAAAGCGATATGATGACGCACGTCAGGAAATTGTGCGGGCCATTGAATGTAAAAAACCTTTTGGGCATACTGCTACACCCTGGAATGCCTGGCATTTATTATCCAATATTGAACAAGCCCAGGGCAATGCAGCAGATGGTGCGGTTTCCATTACTTTACAAACCGGCTCTATCACAGACCATGCAGATGACAGCCTGATTGACATTACCTCTGGCAGTGGACGTATTTCTTTAATGGCAGAACACGGTGGTATTGGCAAGGACAGTGCCATAGAACTGGGAGAAGAAACCACTCTCACCGCACAGGCAAAAGAGGATATTCATTTGTCTGGCACAGGAACCTTGCACCTGGACAGCATGATCAGCACTGAAGGCAGTATTCATCTGTCCAGCGAAGGCCATATTAAGGTCAATGAACTAACAGCGGCGAATCAGATCATTTTAGAGGCCCTGGAAAGTATCAGCAGTCAATCTCAGGCCATTACTGGAACACAGGCCATTCTTTCAGCAGAAACCGGCATAGGGTCCATTGATCATGGATTGGTTCTGAATGTTGATGAACTTGACATTCAAAACACCCACTCCGGTGATATCTATATTTCAAACAGCAAGTCCTTAATATTGGCTGACTTGAACGCAGACACTCATGCCGTTCAGAGCGTCGGAGAGAGTGCCATTGAATCTTCCCACGCATTACAGGTCACTGGCAGTATTTTGCAAGCTGCCGGGAAACTCAGTCTGATTGCCGGTGACAGTGACTTAAATGAAGATCATTTAACGATCAGTGCGTCAATCACGCAAGCCGGTGACAGCAGCATTCTCCTGCAAGCAGGTGATGACATTTTTCACACCGCCGGAACCATTAAAACAAAAGAATTACAAATCATTGCCGATCATGAAGGCGATACTGCCGATACAGACAGAGGCGGTATTGTTCAGACAGGCGGCAGTCTTACCGCAGGTACTGTCATTCTTTCGGCTTATGAGACCATTGACATTGCAAGCGAAACCAACCGTGCCGATGTACTGACCGCAACCGTCGCAAAGGGCGGATTTTCATACAGTGATGCTGACAGTATCCAAATCAATACAATCGTCGCAGATCAGGATATTGAATTAAAAGCTCTGGCCGGATCAATAACAGATTTCCAGGATGACACCGTTACCGATATTATTTCTGGTTCGGGTGTGGTTTCACTGGTTGCTGGCGGTTTTATCAATGGCGGCAGCCATGTAGATCAATATCTTGAATTGTCTGCTCATACAGATCTGTCAGCAATTTCCCAAAACACAGGTGCTATCAATATTCA
>PEAL01000473.1 GCA_002753725.1 Deltaproteobacteria bacterium | reverse complement strand
AGAAACAGGAGATGATAGAAAAGAACTTTCGGGTTATCATAAGCTCAATGCAAGTATGTTTATTCACGCACAAAAAATTCGTACAAAAATTAGATTGGGGATCGACAATGTTCTAAATGAAGACATTCGTGTTCCAACACCGACCGCTCATCTTTCTCCTTTGAGTTCAAAAGCCACATATCCAGGAGATTTTCCTCGTCCTGGAAGAATAATGTGGTTTGATCTTGTCTATGAGTTTTAATCAATCAGATGTAAGTAAGCGATTCAGGAATTAGCATGCCTTCTTGTCTTCGTATGTGAATGTGTTTAAATGACAATCGTGAGGATTCAAGGGAGGGTTCACTCACTGCTGCCAGGATTTCACTGTCTTCATTGAGAATCACCAGCATACCATAGCGCTGAGGACTTTTTTTTAGAGTTTAACCAAAATAGCCAGAGGCAATCGATCCGAACCTCAGACCACTCAGTCCCCTACTCTTCCCCGTCTCTCCTGTTTGGAAAAAAATAACGCATTTCATGACTACGTACATGTTCTAAATCAGCAGCTTTCAAGTCAACAATCATCAGGTGAGGATCATCTGACAGGATTTTTTTCAGCAGATGTCCCGAAGGATCAACTGCCATGCTAACCCCTGGAAATGTCAAGCCTGCACAATTTTCGCCGCTGGCGTTACACGCAAGAACGAATATGGAATTGTCATAAGCTCTGGCAGGTAAATGTCGCATCCAGCTGTTGAATTTTTGTTCTGGGGTACCATGGGGTGATGCATGAGGCATAAAGATAATATCTGCGCCTGAAGCTGTCATGCGTGTGGATAACTCAGGAAAGTGAGCATCGTAACACAATTGAATACCAAAACACACCCCCTGATCATTAAATATTGGAATCTCATGACCCGGGGAAAACAATTTTTTTTCAGGTGGTCCCAAATAAAATTTTCTATAGATGCCCAATGGTGCATCAGGGGATGCTACCAGATGAGAAATATAACACATACCTGATTGCTTTTCCGGAAGACCAGCTAAAATGGTCATGCAGTATTGATTTGCAAATTCCATCAATTGATCAGATGATGGTCCAGGAACCGTTTCTGCACAATCCAAAATAGCATCACGATTACAGTATCCGGTGATATTCATTTCTGGAAAACAAAGTATTTGAACATCTGATGAATGTGCCTGTTGTATAAATTGATGCATTCTTTCGATATTTTGATGGGTTCCATTCACAACAGACTGCATCGTTACTGTTCCTACACGAATATTTTTCATAGATAACTTTCTGTGAAATGAATCATATTCACCCTAAAATCCATGATCCAACAATAATTGATTGAGTGTACCTGATGTTGACGTGTTCAAATAATGATGGGACATAAATTTTTGAAAATTAACATCAGACTCCATTAACTGCGGATGCTGCCAGGCCTGAACATTATTTAATGCTGGATGATAACAATTTTCAGGAGAACCCGTCACATTATGATAACGACAAATCATGGGACGATAATGATAGATCATACATGTTTTATCCTTTAAAAATGGACAGGGAATTTTAGACAGACGATAGAGTTGTGCTTGCCGGACAATATTGTTGGGAGATTGTTTTTCAAATTCTCGTTCTTTGCTTCGAACCTGCCTGAGTTTTCGAGAAACAATTTTTAACTCCTTGGCAGACAGGTGATTTTTGGCAGAATACTGAATATATTTTGCTTCCATTGGCACGCTCGCCACCATGTAATGACAACAGGCATCACACTGTTTTTTGCATGCAATGGGCTGGGGAGATTGTTGGTTAAAGGAATCAATGGTTTCCTGCAGTTTAGCATAGTATTCGGGATAATATTGCTCAAGAACGTCATTGAGGGGTATCTTTTGCTGCAAAATTTTTTTGCTCAACCTTATCGCATAATCATAGCAAGGATTGGATTGATAGACAGGAGATTTGGGGATAGTCTTTAAAGACAAAAGGAACTCCTTTTATTTGTAGGGTTTAAAACATACTTTCCATAATTTTGATCACTGCCGGACCTGCCATAACAGCCATGATGGCTGGAAATATTAAAAATAGCACAGGAAACAATAATTTTAAAGGAATTTTGGCAGCAGCTTCTTCAAGCTGTTGGCGACGTTTGGTGCGAACTTCTTCAGAATGAACCCGAAGTGCCCGCCCGACACCAACACCGAATCGATCACTTTGGATAAGGGTTGCTGTCATGCTGTTAATTTCATCAACACCGCATCGATCGGATAAATTTTTCAAGGCTTTATCTCTTGGTATGCCCACCTTAATTTCCAGAGACATTAAGGTGAGTTCTTCTGCAAGTATAGGGCAGGAATGAATAAGTTCCCGGGCAACACGTTTGACAGCAGCATCCAACCCCAACCCAGATTCAACAGCAATCACCAGCAGATCCAAAACATCAGGCAGTTCCTTACCAAGTTTATAGCCTCGTGCCCCCACTTTCTTTTCAAGAAAATATCCTGGCAGTAAAAAACCGAATATGAGTGCCATAAACAAACCTGCCAGTTGTTCGCCATGGGAACGTTCACTGAGATGAAGCAAAGTTAATGTTCCAGCAGGCAAGGCAATTAAAGAGATCATTCGTATGCCCATAAACATACCAAAAGCCTCTGATGTTCGATATCCGGCTTTTATAAGATCTGAACGAATTTTACTTTTTTCCCAATTATCATTAGATCGAGGAAAAAATTGTGTAAAAAAAGTGGAAATCATCCGCTTAAATGATGGCTGATGTCGAACCCGTTTTAATGGGCGTTGCTGACAAGCGACTATATTCAATCGCTGTTCAATAGGATCACTGTCTTTCAATAACCAATACAAGCCTGCAAAAATAAAAAAAACAGAGATCCCAAATAACATGCTGATAACTGTGCCTATCGTCATATCAAACCTCTAATTTAACCAGTTGTCTGATGACAAGAATGCCTGTAATTTCAAACAGTGCCCCAACCATGAGCATCGTTCGCCCCACCGGGTGTTCAAAAGCCATATTGATATAATGCGGACTGACCAAATATAAAACACCCATTAATGCAGGAGCCATCAGTGCTAAAATAATTCCCGAAAGTCTGCCTTCGGCTGAAAGGGTTTTCACCGTGCGAAGCAGACGAAATCGTTCTCTAACAATATACCCTATATTATCAAGAACTTCTGTTAAGTTCCCGCCGGTTTCACGCTGAAGCAGAACGGCTGTGACAAAAAATCTGACATCTGAAAGGGCGACGCGATGTATTAATCCAGATAGTGCATCTTCCATTGTTTTTCCATAGGCATAATCTTCGGATACACGCGAAAATTCTCCTGAAATGGGTGGATGCATTTCCTGAGAAACCATACTTAATGCAGATGAAAAAGAATGTCCAGATTTCAATGCCCGAGACATTAAATCCATTGCTTCTGGAAATTGTGTTTCAAATACGGCCAATCGTTTCTGGCTGATTGTTTTTAATATCCATATGGGCAGATAGGCCATCAAGGCCATGAAAAAAAAGGTGCCGACACCGGCGTAACACAATAAACTGATAAACAATGCAAACCCTTGTAATAAAAGCATTATAATAAACAAATATTCTAAAGAAAGTGGATCACCTGCTTGCCTGAGCAATTGTTGAAGATAAGTATTGAGTGATAATTTCATTAGAAATTTATGGAATTTTTTATTTTGGACATTTCTCTTTCGGTATAATGCCGAATCAAATAATGCTTGAGAATTCACAGTGTTTGGATCAAAAGTCTTCAAACGTCGATCAATTGCATGCTGCCTGGATTCTTCCACACTAAATACCAAATATCGAATACAAAGCAATAAACTAAAAAAAGATGTAAACATTAAGCACACAATGATTGTATTCATAGGATATCCTTTCTTTTTAACCCATTGATTAACTCAATCTTCGTGCCACT
>PEAL01000472.1 GCA_002753725.1 Deltaproteobacteria bacterium | reverse complement strand
TTCTTTCTGAAACTCAATCATTTTTATAGCTGATCTACCGATCTACAGTACTTTAATTTGTGACTTACACATAGGTCAAATATTTTGAGACTTTTTGGTTCAAATAATGTAAGACGCAGCAATTAGGATACACATAATGAAAAATATTGATAATCAAGCTCAAAAGCCTGAATGCATTCAGTCAAATGAAACCAATAATAAGCCAACACTATCAGCTAATCAAACTGATGACATCCGTTTAGCTGCATCAAAGATGCACGGTCATGAAAGACGTTCTTTTATGGCTGAAATGACAATTAAATACTGTGATGGAAAACCTCGCAGAGCTGAAAGCATATTTGGATGGGGAAGAAAGATAGTTGAAACAGGACTGGGAGAAATACGAACCGGAATAATCTGTTTAGGATCACAAGCTGCCTGTAGTGGAAGAAAATTATGGGAAGAAAATGAACCAGAAGCTGCAAAAGCATTGATAGCAATAGCTGAAATTAATTCACAGCAAGATCCTACTTTTAGTTCAACTATTGCATATACTCGTCTTACAGCTAATGAGGCAATAAAACAGTTAAAAAACCAGGGCTTTAAATCTAAGCAGCTACCATCTCCTAGTACAATGGCTGAGGTTTTAAATCGTCTGGGATATCGTTTAAGAAAAGTAGTAAAAGCAAAGCCGCAAAAAAAAATTAAAGAAACAGATTCAATTTTTGAAAACATAAAAACAAAAGATAAACAAACTGAAACGAATTCAGTAAAGCGAATAAGCATGGATATTAAAGCTACTGTAAAAATAGGTGAATATTCACGAGGTGGGAGTACTCGTGGAGAAAATAAAGCTTGCGATCATGATATGGGATGTAAAGAAAAATATACTCCATGTGGTATAGTTGATGAAGATACCGGAAAATTGTTTATTAATTTTGGAAGCTCTTATAAAACAAGCGATTTTATAGTTGATACCTTAGGTGATTGGTGGAATAATCTTTCAGTTGAAGAATCTCAAAAGATTCAATTATTACAAATTAAAATGGATAATGGCCCAGAAAGTAGTGGTGTCCGAACACAGTATTTAAAACGAATAATTGAGTTTTGTGATGAGATTAGAATACCAATACAATTACTTTACTATCCACCATATCACAGCAAATATAATCCAATAGAACGATGCTGGGGCATTTTAGAGCTTCACTGGAATGGGACAAAATTATTAGACTCAGAGAGTATGCTGAAATGGGCTCAAAGTATGACTTGGAAAGGGGTTAATCCAGTTGTTAGATTGAGCAAAAAAATATATGAAAAAGGAATTTCATTATGCAAAAAAGCAATGCAGAAGGTAGAGGAGAGGTTAATCCGAAATCCGAAATTGAAAAAATGGGATATCTTAATTCAGCCATCGTGATTTGGTAAATTCTTTTTCGGAAATCACCTTACCGATTGCTTTATTGCACGGCGTCTTTCCTCAACGCGCTGAGATTGACGTCTGACAATTAACCGATTGTTTTATTGCTCTGCGTTAAGACATTGCGCACTTGGATCGATTTCAGATATTTTACCGATTTCGTTGTTGCGCAGCTTTATGCCTTGAAGCACTATGATTGATATCTGAAAATTAACCGATTGCGTAGGGGCTCAGAATTTCACTCCTCGCAATTTAATGGATGTACTTGCTCTTAACCGGTTGCACACTTGCTCAGCGGTTTTTTCATCATACTCATCATTCATATCAGACGAATCATAGTTCTTCCTGCGTGTATTGACTATCAATAACCGGGTGCGTGGATTTCAGAATCAAAATTATATGGAAAAAATGTAAAATAAACATAATATCAATAAATATAAAAATGTGACGTAATTCCACGACCCAAGTTTACGAAGATAACGCTAAGCTCAGCGGTTCGGTTTTGCGGAGCGAAGCGGAGCAAAACCGAATCCGCTGGAGCGCTGGGTTAGGCGCCGCCATCAATAATGCTAAAATTCTGCTTTTTAGAAGCTCTGTCAATTTCATCACACATTTCATCAATATCTTGGAATAATGTTTTTACCTTATTATCGTACATTTCTTGATAATATTGTTTTAAATCAATATGTTCATTAATGGGTGATGAGTCCTTTAGATAGAGTGTGCATTTTAGAGAAGCTTTTTTTAATTGTTTCATTTTACCAAGATTCGTTTTGTATGAACAAACTTTAAAAATGCTTTCTGGACAGATATTGATCCTCATGCATCCATTTTCATATCTTTGATCTTGAACTCCATCCTTAAATACAAATTTTTGAGTTTCGCCGATTATATGGTCACAGTAAACTGAATCCTTTGGTGAAATATTGATATGGATTTCAAATTCAGTTATATTTGTTTTTCCGATATTAGTTATTTCAAGGTCAAACTCATAGAGATTTCGTTGGGTTTCTCTCCAGTTAGACAAATTACAATACGCTTTTAATCGACCTAAAAATGGGCCTGACTCTGCATCTTTGAAAAGTGGACAAAGAGAAGGGCCTTTTTCATATTCTGAAAAGAACCATTCAACTATTCGTAAAAGATGGCCCAATGCTATTTGAATATCGGTAGAGCTTACAACAATGTTTTTTAACTTTGTCGTTCCAGGTTCAAAGGGGTGTGCTATGCTGTTCCCGTAAATACGTAAATTATGTAAACTTGAATATATTGTATTGGGTAAAATGGGTTCTTTTCCATTTCGTCTTTTTTTCGATTTTTCATCTCGACTTCCCAAAGTTTCAAGATTATCCATAAGATCACGTCGGGCTTCAAAATTTTCTTTTTCAATAACATCATTTACTACATATTCGGTTATTCTTCTGGCATTCAAAAGAGCATCTTCAATGGAAATATTGCTTACCGTTAAAAAAGTTTTTAATCTTTCTTTAATTTCGCCGACTTCTTCACGCAGTGCATCGACTTTTTGTTCAAGACCAATATTATTTATACTCATCGAATGCCCCTTTTTAGCCTCAGCTTAAAGCGCCTAACGCTAAGCTGAGAGGCCGGGAAACGAATAACGAATGCCTTCAAGAAAAGAAATAATTCAATTGAAGGCTGTCTTAAAAAAGCGACGGTTTTTCCCGGTCCTCTCAAGCGTTTTGTTCGCCGATTGCGAAAGACTACGCTGTAAGATTTGAAAACATGAAACAGGCGAAGTATTACGGACTCGACGAAGGGTTCTTAGTAAATACGAATGTAGTGAATTGGCAATAGAAACGTCGGGAACAACCAACGGGAAACCATTTTCCTGTTACCGGTGATATAGCTCCGCATGCTGACTTACAGACCCCGTCTCCCAATTTCGTTGAATGATTTATTCCCCCTCGGCGAACACTAAGGTGAGCGGCTAAATTTTTAAGACACAATTGAGCGAAGCGAAATTGGGTCTTAAAAATTTTGTCCGCTCGAACGATTGGTTATTTTATTTGTCATTTTTCAGCAGATTTTTCATCTCACGATCAAAATCGGAAATATAATTTTTATTTTCTTTTTTTCTATATTTCTCATATTCAATTTTGGCTTTTTCTACAGCTTTTTTATGGCTTACTTTTCCAGCATTTCTTAATAACTCTTTCTCACTTACTCGCAAAAAATCATCAAGTTTTTGAATCCAGTCTTGCATTTTCATCAACCGACCGTTTGTTGCCTGAAGTTCAGCAAAATCTAAATACATTGAAACAATAAGATTGAGCTGTTTCAATTCATCTTCCGATAGGTAATTTTTTGCAATTGTAATATCTCTTGTGGTTATATATTTACCTTTAAAGTTGGTAAGTCCTAAAAATGGTTTGTCTGAGTCAACTCTGTGGTTTATCACCTCAGCAGCGGTTTGACCATGGATGGCATAATGCATTTTATTTTGTACTGTTGCAAAGAATTCCTTTGTTAGTTTGTCATCTTTTTTGTAGTCTATACTGGTTGCATAAAT
>PEAL01000074.1 GCA_002753725.1 Deltaproteobacteria bacterium | reverse complement strand
TTACACGATTTCGACGCAGCATAGGACTGGAAATAAGATAAGATAAAAATTTAAAAACAGGAACCACGCACCATGATATGATACCAATAACAGCCATGATTAAACCCAATATCAAAAATTTGTCTGCAACAAAAAGTATAATACCGGCAAATATCAGTAAACGATAAAAAAGACTCAATATACCAAACAATCCAAGGGTAAAGGATTCATTGATACGCTGCGTTGGGCAAAAAGTCTCATGACTGCCAAAGGCATATCGTTCCACCAGATAATTCAAATATTCTTTTGAACGTGAATGTAAATTGGGAATATCCAATAAATCTGACAGAATATAATATCCATCAAACCGGAGCAGAGGGTTTGCATTGAAAAGAAGTGTCGAAACCGAGGCAATGAACATGACATTGTAAAACAAAGCATGCAAAGCACCTTGACCGGTATTTGCCCAGGCAAATACCGACAGAGCGGCTAAAAATATTTCCATCAGAATGCCAGCAGCACCGACCAGCATACGATGCCAGCGATTGCGAAAGGTCCAGCTTGACGTGGCATCCATGTAAGGCAATGGGGTAAAAACCAGAAGCATCAAACCTAAAATGTGAACTTCACCGCCAAAACGCCTGCAAACAACAGCATGTGCAATTTCATGCATTGTTTTGATAAGCACCAAGGCACAATAAAGAAAAGCCAGATTACCAGGAGCAAGAATCCCCTGCATCTGATTAAACGCTTCAAATCTGTGATCAATAAACACTTTCAGTGCGCCAATGACCACTGCCAACCAGATTATTGCGCCCAGTGGGCTTACAAGTAAACGCCAGATGGGTTGACAGCGCGAAAGGAGCCGGTCTGGATCAAACAATGGTAAACGCATAAACAAAATGCTCATGAGTTTTGACTGAAGTTCCTTTTGCTGTCTTTTTTGATAGCGCTCAAAAATTTGGCTGGTATCAGGGCGTGAATGAAAGTACAGAAGGTTAGCATTGTAAAGCTGTGTGAGCAGTTGAATCACATCCTCCTGGCCGGGGGCTGTATCCGGAAAACGTTCCAGACATTCATTCCAAACATGTTCCACTGAACGTTGAGCATTCAGTCTGGCAATGAAAGCATAGGCTTCAGGTCGAAGTCTAAAAAATTGATTGTTAAAGGGATTGTTGAGAATGTACCACGCTTCACCCCTGAAGTATTGTTTTCGAATGTCTACCGTTGGAAGCAGGCTGATTCTCAGGCTGGCAACCCTGTGCCATGATTCACTGAATGTTCGTTTTTTATTTGCCATGGTTGGTGCTTTTTTGAAACTTGCGAAGCGGACTTTTAACGCATATATTTTTTTAATGTTTCAAAAGAACGTTCTAGTTGTATAAAAATTTCACTGGCTTTTTCCAACTGATTTTCACGACACAATTTTTCAAGGGTATATGAAATGTCGCGCATTTGTGTAGCACCAAAGTTCCCAGCTGACCCTTTCATAGAATGAGCGGTATTTGTGGCTGATTTCATGTCCTTTTCAGCCAGGGCCTTTTTTAGCTCTTCTATCTGTTTGGGCGTTTCATTTAAAAATAAGTGTACAATGCTTTCAAGAATTTTCTCATTTCCACCCACTCGAGCTTTCAGACTGTTTCGATCAAAAATTTCAAGGTCATTGTTTTTAGGCATATCCGATGGCTGTTCCTTGTCAGGCAGGACGGCTTCTCTTATATTTTGAGCCGGTTGACCCGTTTGTTGTTCATCTGCTGTTTTTATTGATGCACACACGCCTGTTTTTTTAATGGCCTTTGCCAATAAATCAATGGAAAGGGGTTTGGTTAAATAGTCGTTCATTCCTGCATCAAAGCATTTTTCTCGATGCCCCTTCAGGGCATGGGCGGTCATGGCAATGATTGGAATATTGTGCTTGCGTACATGGGATGCTGAATCCCGAATGGTTTTTGTTGCTGTCAGACCATCCATTTTGGGCATCTGGATATCCATCAAAACCAGGTCAAAATCCGTTGTTTCCAACAGATCCAAGGCTTCGAGACCGTTTTCTGCTATTTTGGATTGGCAACCCAATTTTAAAAGCATATTTTCAGTAACCTGTTGGTTGACAAGGTTATCTTCAACGATGAGTACAAAAACATCTTTAAATCTTTCTTTTGAAATTTTTTCATATGATGGGATGTTTTGAGGTACTGTTTTTTGGTTTTCTGTTGCACCGATAGCCTGTAAAATGGCTTGTTGCATATGCCTGACTTTAACAGGTTTTTTAAAAACAGATGAAAAGCCATATGTTTTATAATTTTGTTGGTCGTCATGATTTAAAACAGAAGTCAGCATCACCAAAGGAATACTCCTTAAAGAAGATTCTTTTTGAATCGCTTTTGCCAGAGTTTTACCATCCATCCCCGGAAGTTTCATATTGATGATAATAAGATCATACAATCGTTTTTCTATGACAGCTTGTCTAATCTGCTCCAAGGCACTGATACCATCTTCAGCCTCTTTTACGACACAGTCCCAATGTTCAAGGTTTAATTTTAAAAGCTTGCGATGGGTCAGGTGCTTATCGACGATCAACACTTTCAAGTTGGCTAATTTTTGAGAAATTGATGGTATATCCTCTTTTGGCTTTGTATCGTTGATCATATTTACAGTAAACCAGAAGCGGGATCCTTTACGTTCAACACTGGTCATGCCTATCTCGCCACCCATTTTTTCAACCAGTTGTTTTGAAATAATCAAACCTAAGCCGACACCACCATAATTACGTGATAAAGACATATCCACCTGAGAAAAAGGTTTGAACAGGCGATCCATTCGTTCTTTGGGAACCCCAAGTCCAGTATCTGAAATCGAAAATCTCAATACAACAGTGCTTTCTGTTTCTTTTTCAGTGACAACCTCAATAATGATTTCACCTTTATCTGTGAATTTGATGGCATTGCTAACAAGGTTGATTAATATTTGACGCAACCGAATGGAATCTCCAATAAATGACAGTGAGATATCATTGGGAATAAAGATCGAAAATTCCAACCCTTTTTCAAATGCCCTGGCAGCCATCATGTCAGACAGTTCTTCAAGGATATCTCTTAAATGAAATGGTTTTTCTTCTAACTGGATTTGGCCAGTTTCTATATTTGAAAAATCAAGGATATCATTGATAATTGCCAGCAAAGAATGTGCGCTGGTTTTAACAGCCTGGGCATACTGGTATTGGGTTGGATCCAGTCGGGTATCCAAAAGAAGGGCATTCATGCCAAGAATACCGTTCATGGGCGTTCGGATTTCGTGACTCATATTGGTGATAAAATCCGTTTTCGTTTGATTGGAGAAGAGGGCTTCATCGCGAGTGGATTCAGCCGCTTCTTGCAAAGCTGTTGCCTGTACAAGTGCTCGTTTTTTTCGTCGAAAAAGCGTTCCTGTAAAAATACTTGAAAGAATTAAAATACCAATAAACATGCCAGCAATGGTATAGGTGACAGCATTCAGTATACCGACAAGACTTTGATGGCTGACAATATAACCAATCATGTATGAGGTTTCAAAAAATGATATTGGAATATAAGTGGTTAACAGTTTTTGAGCAGAACGGCTTTTTTGACCCGGTAATCGTCCATAAACAAAGGCATTTCCAGCCTGGCCGATGGCAAAGTCACTGAAAATAATTTTGGTGGTTTTTGAAGAAAATTCAAAACAGTTATTACACAAAAGAAACCGGACATTTCCAGAATGGCAAAGAACCCAGGGGTGGCCATCTCTGGCAATATGCAGTCCAGAAAAAATCATTTTAAACACTTTTTGGGGATCAATAATAAGAATTAAATTGAGCAAATTTTTATCAGGGTCAGAAACAGGCATGATAAATGAAATGCGAATCGTTTTTTCAAAAGCGTGTGTTTCAATCTTCTTACGCTGGATAATCTCATGTTGAATGATGGATTCATCGGTGTTTAATTGAAAAATATTTTGTGAAAACCGATTATTGATATCCACAAAAATGTCTTGTTTGTTTTTTAGGATAATACGTTCAATAAATGAATTTTGGGCGTATAAGGCTTTAAGAACATCTGTAATAACAGGATCTTTATGATGGTAGGCCTCAATTTTTTTTGTAATATCAGTAACATCCTGATCTAAAGCATTTTCAATGCTTTGAATTTGTGCGCCCACCATATGAATTTCAGTTTTTAAGTCAAAAAAAATATCTTCAAGAAATCGTTTTCTGAGATTGAAGGTAATATAAATGCTACTCACAATAATCATTGCAATCAGCGCAGCAGAAATAAAAAACCAAGTCAGTTGTTTTTTTTTCATAATCATTTCCAGCTATAATTGTCAGTTGATAAGGAATCAAAATTTAATAACGTTCCCTTGGTGGAGTCCCAAAGCTTTAGCTTTGGGACTCATAGAAAAACAACGCATTGAAAAGCTAAGAACTCCCAAAGCTAAAGCTTTAGGACTCCACTCAAGGGACTTCAAATGGTAAAGTTATTTAATCGCGATTCCTAAGGAAAAACTATCTTTTTAAGTTGATCATGGCATTATGATAATATTCAATCTCGAAATTATCAGAGAAACCGCGCAAGGATTCGGTTGCTCCCAGCAATAACATATCGTTGGAATGTTTCAAGGATCGTGAAAATTTTGCAAACAGCTCCCTTTTAAACGGTTCTGAAAAATAGATGGTCACATATCGGCATAAAATCAAATCAAATTGTCCCAACCCCATGAATGTGTTTTGAAGATTAAACTCTTTAAATGAGACCATTTTTTTGATATCTGGTTGAAGCGTCCATTGGTTTCCATTTTGTAAAAAATAACGCTCTTTTTTATCTTGTGGCAACCCTCGTTGAACAGCAATGGTATCATATTGACCGGAACGTGCTGTTGTTATGGCAGAGGAGGAAATATCCGTGCCAAGAATTTCGATACGCGAAAGCAGGTTTAACAACCCACGATTGTTCAGTGCTTCATAGAAAAGAATGGCCAGCGAATAAGCTTCCTGACCGGTTGATGCAGCAGCCGACCAGACACGAACCTTGTTTCCTTTAATCATTCGATCAATAAGACAGGGGATGGCATTTTTCTGTATATATTCCCATATGCTGGCATCTCTAAACCAGGATGTTTCGTTGGTTGTCATGGCATCGATGATACGATCACGCAGATGCCCTGTCTGGTCTTTTTTTGCTTTGAAATGAAAATCCTGAAAAGAGAGAGCGCCCACCTCTTTTGCAAGTTCTGACAATCGCGTTTCAATCAAGTATTCTTTACCTTTTTCCAGAACGATGCCACAATGTTTTTCAATAAATTGCTTGAGCAGTTCATACTCTGGCTCTGTGACGTTTATCACCGATTGCCTCCTTTTTTTACGAGTTCTTCAATGCGGGAAGCGATTTTGTCAAGTGCAATAATTTCATCAGCGTTCTCTGCTTTGGCAACTGCACCCGGCATGCCCCAAACCACAGAGCTGGCTTCATCCTGAATAATCGAATATCCACCTTTACGGCGAATAGCTCCCACGCCAGCGGCACCATCATTACCCATTCCGGTCATAATGACAGTCAAAACATTCCCGCCATACACATTTAATACAGATCTAAAAAGAACATCCACTGCAGGGCGGCAACTGTTCACCGGTTCTGTATCAATCAAATTAAGATTGCAACCCGTAACACTTTTTTTGACCACCATATGTCGTCCACCGGGCGCAATAAACATGGCCCCCGGTTCAACACGTTGGCCCTCAGCAGCTTCACACACTTTAATCTGCGATTGCTTATCCAAACGTTCAGCCAAAGATGCTGTAAACATGGGCGGCATATGCTGAACAGCCAGAATCGGAACAGGAAAATTTTTTGAAAAAAAAGGCACGACCTTTAACAATGCATTCGGTCCTCCTGTGGACACACCTAAGGCAACAACATCAATTGTACCAACAGTTCTTATGTGGGATATGGGTTGTTTTTGAAAGGAAGGTTTGACAAAAGTCACCACTGGTGCCACGGTCTTTTCTTGAACAGGTCTTGGCTGGGCAGTGCTAAAAGTTGTTGGAGATAGTTCTGGTTTTACCTGAGGTCGATCTGGCCATCCCAAGGTTCTGGCTTTTCTTGAAAACTTGCGTGTTTTGACAAGAGACATCAATGGAATCAGTGAAGATCTCAATTTAGCGATATTTTTTTCTATGGAGCTTTCAGCCGGTTTGGTGATAAAATCCAGTGCGCCATTTTCCAATGCTTGCATGGTTAAATTGGCATTTCCCTTTTCAAAAGCACTGAGCATGATCACCTCAATATGAGGATACTCTTTTTTGATACTTTGTAAGGTTTCTATACCGTTCATTACCGGCATATACATATCTAAAAGAACCAGATCAACCTCTTTGATTTTGATCTTTGAGAGGGCTATCTTCCCATTTGATGCTGTGCCGGCAAGTTTCGCATCTTTGATCTCTTCAACAAGTTTTGATAGTATTTGTCTATAGGTGACGGTATCGTCGACAACAAGAATATTTATATCATCAACCATGGAGGCTCCTTTAATGATGTTCTGATCAGTCCATTTGATGGTGTTATCTTTGTGTAATCTGAACTGAATTATTATTTCGCTTCTTAAAGGCACTCAGAACAATCGACGTTGTATCGTATTTTTGATATTTATTGCAAGTAAATAATATCGATGTTTTTTGAGTCTCCTTATATTTTTATTTTATACCTGAAACTTGAAAGCAACAGGTTCAAAATTGTGTTACCGAAATTTTGAACCTGTCACTTTCAAATTTTGATTGATAAAAGATGTTGTTTTTTCAATGAACAGATATTCATTAAATTGATTCATTGAAAAAAAAGTGAAAATATGAAATTATTTTGTCAGATTTTTTAATTTTTTGTGTCTATTAAGTAAAGGTCATATTTTTTTTAAGAAAGGATTATCGTCATGAACATGTACACTAGAAAAACGATTTGTTTGCTTTGTTTATTTTTTTTATTTTATACCTACAAACTCGAAGCGAAAGTCGTACCAGGGACCGTCAGTCCAACGCAACCAGCGAATGAAGCAGCCCCTTCCTCTGAGGGCCTGGACACTAAATTGATTAATACCACAACCAAAGTGAATCTTACTCTGGGGACAGCATCAGAAAGCGGGGTTTTCTATCCTGTAGGAAAAGGCATCAGCCAGATGGTGAACAAACGCAATATTGAGTATGGATTGCGATTTATCACCTATAGCACGAGTGGCTCGAAGTACAACATCCATGCCATCTGTAACGGAGAACTCGATTTTGCCATCTCACGTTATGATTTGGCTTATGAGGCTTATCGAGGGGTCGGTAATTTTGAAAATCAGGAGCCACTCTCTGAACTTCGTTATATTGCAACACTTTATGCAATGCCCATTGGCGTGATTGTTCCCAATAAATCAGATATTCATCAATTGGAAGATTTCAAAGGAAAGCGATTGAATATTGGCAATCCAGGATCAGGAAAACGATCTGTGGCCAATATGCTATTTAAAGCCATGAACTGGAAAAATTCGGACTTTGATCGTGTTACAGGATTAGCCACACGCGAAATGGGAGAAGTGTTCTGTAATAGTGGTATTGATGGAATCGTTGAGCTTTTGGGGATTCCCGCAGTTTTTTACGACAAGATCACTCATGAATGCCAGGGAAGATTTATCCCCATACCCTCAAAAGTTGTCTTAAATATTCAACGGGACAACCCCTTTGTAAACTTTGGTGATATTCCCGGTGGGATGTATCCTCATAATCCAGAAACAGTGGCAACCTTTCAGATCGGAGCTGTGTTGTTAACCTCAAGACGGCTTTCCGGAGATGTCGTTTTGCGCGTATGTCAAACCATTTTTGGTCATATCGATGAATTCAGAAAAATTCATCCTGCCTTGAAGCATTTCAATTTAAATAATGTAAAAAAAGAAAATACATTTATCCCTTATCACAATGGTGCGATCAATTATTACCGGCAACAAGGGCTGACAATGTAAAAAAATTCGCGTGTGGATTACTATGGAAAATGGATGAAATAGACGTGGTGATCACTCAACCCTTTCAGTCTATTTCATCCACAAATTCCATTTTACGCCATCTTAGGAACCTAAATTTAATAACGTCCCTTATTCTTGCATCCTATATTTGGGCGCCATAATGAGAACGTTATTAAATTGGGGTTCCTTATCCTTATAGCAATCGTAAAACCAACAAAAGATAAATCATTTCTTCTATCCCAATACGAGCATTTTCTGTCAGATCTGCGGCAAACAGATGCTCTGAATTTATGTCTATACCGGTAAGCACCTGTGCAGCCAGAATAGCATCTTCCAGGCTGAGGATGCCATCAGCGTTTAAATCTCCAGCAGGAATAGCGGGCGTCATGAAGATATCATGACGGGTTGTGGAAATGGGGTTGACTTCTATGATGCTAGAATAGGGTAAAAAACCGCTGGCTTCCGCAAATATTAAGGCACTACCGGATTCATGGCCGCCGATTCGATAAGTCCCCGTTGACAGGCTGATATCCGTCAGGTTCTTGCTTGTCCAGATCAATGCGTTGCCAATGGGAACGTTCGTATTTCCACTCCTGACATAGCCATTGATTTTACCATCAAAAATAGTAGCGACCATGTTAATCCGAAGGTCATAGCCCGTATCTTCACCATAGACTTCTGTATCATAATTGTGGACATTAACAAAATATACACCATCAGCAGGACAGGTCCAGATGAGTTGTTCAAATTCATCACCAATGCCATCATTGGCAAACAAAAGAAGCGTTTGTCCATCTTGATCGTACAAGGCAATAACAGGATCACAATTCAAATCCGCATTGCTTGTAAAAATTCGATACATATTACCAGCAATGGCAAAAAATTTTGTCCAATCATTGTCAGCAGCTAAATGAAAATTATGTCGTTGTGCTTCGGTATCATTGATACTGATGACTTGGGAGTGAATGATTGTATTATCCACAAGAATTTCATAGGGATCAGGACCATTGGTTTGATACAGACGTGTTTCTGCCGGAAGTGCGGTCATCCCGTTCGTGCTGGATGCATAAATGGCAATGCGGTATTCACCAAATAAATCAAAGGATGTGTAGGCTCCTTCGTATCGATCAGTCTGTTCATTAAAAATTAATTCTAATTGAGGCAGACTGTCTATCACCAGACTTACAGTCTGATTGAATCCTGGTGGAATGATTACAGCCCATACCCGATGGATCGTACTGGTGCTGGTAATTTTTTGAGCCCATATGATTGCATCAGATTCGCCGGATAGTTCAGCAGGTGGTAATACGGCACCAATGGTCACCGTATCCTGAGCCTGCATAATACCATAACCAATTGTAAACTCACGCGCTTCAACATAATCGTTGTATTGATTGACATCACCATCGCCATCAGCTTCAAGGCAGGGCGATTGATATTGATTCAAAATAGTTAATGCATCTTTTGCAGATCGAAACGATTCTTTGACATCAAATCCATTGAATACACGTTGCCAGAAAAATTCAGAAAAAGAGAGGTTGTTTTCAGTACTGAAAACAGCAGACTCCTCAGTTGATGACCCGGCAATGAGTACGCGACGATCTGATACGGATTGCCCTGACAATGAAATAAATCCCCATGCATTGGGTGCGTCACAAACCACAAGAATTTTTCCAGGGATTTGATTTTCCAATTGTGCAACTTGAGAATTTAAAAATTCTTTAGAAATAAATTCATCTGAATTCAAAACAAACTGACTTTGATCGGTAAGTCCTAAAAAATATACTACAATATCCTGAGTCGCGTTTTCCCCCTCAGCCGTTTGTGTCCATTGTCCCAATGCATAAGAAAGATTGCTCTGACTTGCCACAGCATCCCAACCCTGGATAAAAACAGTTGGGCTCATGACATAAAGGGTTTCATCGGTATAGCCTTGAAATATGAGCGCATCATAGGCAGATGCGGCGGTTTGTTCAAAAAACGTATTCAGTTCAGTGTCTGCTGATTCACCAACAATGAGTATAGCGCGCCGAAGCATGGGGCTATCTACATTGACCGTTGAAAATTGAGGAATACAAATATTTCCATTCTCATCTTTCGCATAAAAGGCAATCAAATAAGTGCCCGGCGTTTCAAATCCCTGATAAACTGCTTCATACCGATTATCGTTGACATAGGACAATTGAATGTCAATGGTTTCAGATACACCTGTCTGATAATCCGGACGGCGAATCACTGCCCAAACATTTTGGATTTCATTTTTTTCAGAAATCACTTCTGCCATCAATATGGCGGATGTCTCTTGTGTAAGTGTTTGAGGAGAGGAAACCCTTAACATTTGAAGGGTTTCTTCATGAGAATCCGTTGCATTACCAAAGAATAGATATTGAGTCAGGCGATAATCTTCTGGTTCATTGGCAACACCATCACCATCAGCATCCATGAGTGGATTTTGTGGTGTGGCCATAAATGGCGGTTGATTGATTTGAGCTGTGGTCGTTGCAGCTAAATCAAAGGAAGCCTTAACTGAAAGTCCATTGAATACATTTGTCCAAAAATAGTTGGAAAATGAAATGGATCCAATCAAATACGCATTCTCATCAACGCCTGTACTGGTAATGACCACACGTGAATATGTTTCAGGCGCTGAAAGAGTAGATAAAAAATTTCCAGATTTGCAGGCATCAAATATAAAGGATATTCTGCACTTTGTTTGAATCTGCAGTTGATCCATCCATTGATCCAGATCCGAGTTCACCAGAACTTCTGTGGCATTCATTCGAAAATACAAATCATTATGCCCGATCAAATAAATGATCACATGTTCAGCATCAATGGCCCATTCCAGAATAGCATGTTTCAGGTTAGCGGTGGTGGCAAGGGCATCAACATCATCGGGCTGGCTGTTATCATCCAGATCCAAATCTGTATCTTTTGATAGATAATAGATATCATTTTTTCCAAACCCTTGATAATTCAAAGCGCGATAAGCCAGATTAGCATTGGCCTGAAACAATGCATCTCCATAAGTATCATCGCCAACAACAATAATGGCTTTTGCAGTGCCATCTCCAAGAGCAATGGGTTGAAATTTTTGAACCCTGTTATTGATTTGATCCGTCACATAAATATTATTATCTGAATCCATTGTAATATGATAGGGCTCATGAAACTGACCGGCCCCAGATCCGTATTCGCCCAGAGTTGCAACATATTTTCCAGACAGTGAAAACACCTGACACCGATGATTACCTGTGTCTGCAACCACAAGATTTGTGTTATCCGCTGCAATAGCTATTCCTGAAGGTGAGTTCAATTCTCCACTAAGACTGCCCTGATGCCCCCACCCATCAATATATTCTCCGGAAAGGCTAAATTTTTGAATTCGATGATTACCTGTATCTGCTACATAAATATTACCATCATGATCCACAGCGACATCTTTAGGAATCAAAAAATTGCCTGTTGCTGAACCTGCATATCCCCATCCATTCCAAAAAATTCCATTATTATCAAAAATCTGAATGCGGTGATTCCCTGTGTCTGCAATAATCACATAATCTTGATACAAGGCAATACCTGTTGGTGAGTCCATTTCTCCAGGTGCTTCGCCACGGTGTCCCCAGGCTTGAACAAACGTTCCATCAATTTGATATTGAAGGATTCGATGGTTTCCACTGTCAACAACATAAGAATATATATCATCGGATGCAATTCCAGAAGGCATATTTACTGTATTTTCGATAGCATCTAATTGGGCCCATTTTTCTAAAAATTCACCGGTTTGTGAAAAGGACTGAATACAATGATGACCGGGAGAAACATAGGATGCACCACTGGAAACGACGATTGTGTCTTTAATGGCAGAAATACCGGCGGGTCGAATAAAATAGCCATTTTGAATACCTTGACTGGTCCATTCACTGACAGATATTTCCGGACGTATTTGAATCTGAACAATACGATTGTTCAACGTATCTGCAATAAATATTTTTCCATTGCTATCAGTGGCTATTCCGGCAGGAGCATAAAATTTTGATGGCAGTTTGGCAGTAATATATTCATGTTCTGCGAAGGGTTCCCCATTGGTAAAAAAGGTCAACAGTCGATCATTACCACTGTCTGACACAATCAGTATGTCACGCTGATCCACCCTGGCAACTGCAATGCCATAAGGCCTATAGAAACGATCGCCGGTATGGATGTCCCATTTGTCCCAGATATCAATCAGTTGACCATTGGCAGAAAATTTAATCACACAATGGGCCTCAATATCAGTTATATATACATTCTTTTTTTGATCAATGTCCAGGGCATATGGCGCAAGC
Source organism: Deltaproteobacteria bacterium (assembly GCA_002753725.1). Lineage (GTDB taxonomy): Bacteria > Desulfobacterota > Desulfobacteria > Desulfobacterales > Magnetomoraceae > Magnetomorum. The sequence goes on along the minus strand of PEAL01000074.1, from coordinate 6,524 downwards.
ATTTTACCATAACTGTTGCGATTTGAAGTCCATTCCTGATACCAGTCACCATCCAAAGTAAATTTTTGAATACGGCTATTTCCTGTATCAGCAACATAAACAAACCCATCGATATCAACAGCAATACCAGAGGGTGATTGAAACTGCCCGGTGTCTTCTCCTTGCTCGCCCCACATGTCGATAAATTCACCATTGCCGGTAAATTTCTGAATACGATGGTTGAGTTGATCCACCACAAATACATATGTCTGGTTCGAATCTTGATATACTGCAATACTCACAGGCGTTTGAAACATGCCCTCTGCATTGCCATTGCTGCCCCACTTGGTGACAGCTTGACCGCTGGTGGTAAATTTCTGGATGCGGTCGTTCCAGGTATCTGCAATATAAACAAAGTGTTGAGAATCAATCGCAACATCCATTGGATGGTAGAAATACCAGGGTTGTTTAAGTGCTGGCCACAAGCGTTTGAATCGATAATATACATAATCTGAGGGTGAATTATCAGATGAGCGAAATACACCATCTTGCGTTTGCCAATTGGCAACGCTATCTTTCAGCGAAAGGAGGTGAATATCTGATGATTCAGAACCTGTCACATCAAAATTCAGATAAACGATATCTCCACTTTGAGACCTTTGTATACAGTGGTTTGAAAGCGCCTCAATGCCACCAACCCGAATACGATTATTGGCAACAAGGTTGACATTAAAGTATGAATAGTTTTCCGTCAATGGGCCGCGTTTGTAGTGTGAAAATGCCAACACTTCAGAATCATAAAGAATATCAAACCCCATGGCCAGGACTTCATTGGCTGCATTTGATACTGCAACAGTGATGGTAATTTCTTCGCCAATGCGTCCGCTTTGATTTTGGACAATTAGCATTTCTGCCTGAAGGATGGTCGTGAAAAACAAGCATCTGGCAATGGCCATCCATAAAAGGCAGCATGATATTGCATTGTTCATTGCTGTTTTTTCACCTTTCCTTTTGTATTTTAGCTTTTACGTATTTATACAAGTCGGCATGACATTTCTTTCACTGTATGATAAAAAGATTCTCTTAAAAACTAAAATATAATATAAATAAACATATTTACTAAAAATATGAACCTGTTAAAAAAAGAAAGGCCAAAACCATGCCTCCTTTATCCGTTCTTGTTACAGGCGGTGCAGGATATCTTGGCTCAGTGCTTGTTCCCAGCTTATTATATCAGGGATTCCAGGTAACTGTGATCGATAATTTCATGTACGGGCAAACATCCCTTTTAGACTGCTGTCATTTCTCCCATTTGACCCTTGTCAAGGGAGATGTTCGCGATAAACATCTTATCAATAAATATCTTGGATCATCGGATATCATTGTTCCCCTTGCCTGCCTGACAGGTGAGCCTCTGTGTAAAAATAATGCTGAAAGTGCACGTCAAATAAATTATAATGCCATTGCTTATATTCTTGAAACAAGAAGCCATGCACAGCGAATTATTTTTCCATCAACCAATAGTGGGTATGGTGTCGGTCAATCCGAAATATACTGTACTGAAAAAAGCCCATTGACACCCATTTCTTTATATGCTCGTTTGAAAGTTGACATGGAAAAAATGATTTTGGATGCAGGTAACGCCATTACGTTCCGTTTTGCCACTTTGTTTGGAATGAGTCCTCGCATGCGGATGGATTTATTGGTCAATGATTTTGTATATCGGGCAATTTATGACCGGACGCTTGTTTTATTTGAATCTCACTTTAAAAGGAATTATCTTCATGTGCGGGATGCTGTGGCAGCATTTCTTTTTTGTATCGACCATTTTGAAAACATGAAAGACCAGACATATAATGTTGGATTAGATGATGCGAATTTAAGCAAAAAAGAACTGTGCGAAGCGATTAAATGTCATTTGCCATTATTTAAGTATGTTGAAGCTGACATTGGTAAAGATCCCGATCAAAGAAATTATATCGTCAGTAATGACAAAATACAAAAAAAAGGGTATAGAACTTATTATACTTTAGAGCAGGGAATCCAGGAATTGATAAAAGGATATACCATCGTTACGCATAATGCTTTTCGGAATTATCCTTGAGCAAACACGATTGAATAAAATTTCCATTTATTCAGGAGGTCATATGAAAAAATTGAACCCGAAATTATGGTTGAATTTCTTTTTAATCATCATTTATTTTTTAGCTTCATGCAATCTTTTATTGGCCATTGAACCTAAACCTGAACAGCAAGAGAGTCAATCCTATCAGACCAAATTTAATATTGTAGATCGTCTTGCAAGAATTGAAGAAGGTCAAAAATCAATTATCAATGAAATGAAAACACGTTTTGAAACAATGCAGAGAGAAATGAATCAACGGTTTGAAACAATGCAGAGAGAAATGAATCAACGGTTTGAAACGATGCAGAGAGAGATGAATCAACGGTTTGAAACGATGCAGAGAGAAATGAATCAACGGTTTGAATCCCTGTCAAGAGAAATGGATCGGCGATTTGGAGCAGCCGATAAACGAATCGATCAATTAGGAAATTATTTCATTGGAATGATGAGTATTTTTATATCCGTGTTTCTTGCCATTATTGGTTTTGCCATATGGGACAGAAAGACATTACTTGTAAAAGCAAAACAAGAAGCAGAACAAAAAATGAGTGATCATCAAAAAAGTGAACATCTATCCTTCATGAATACTCAAAAAAAACTTGAACAAGTTATTGATGTTATGAAACGAATGTCAGAAAAATTTCCAGAAATGCGAAGCATAATGCAGACTGCTCAGCTAACGTAAAACAATTGTGATTGTTTATTTAAGGATGAATCTACATGTCTACAATTGGTGCCTTGCTACAAAAAGCTTACACCTCATTCCAACAGAGAGATATTTTCAAAGCCCATGACTGCTATATCAAAGCCATTCAAACCAATAGCAAGGATGCCTGTATTCATGTCAATCTTGGATCGTGCTACATTGAAATGAAGCAATGGAAAAAAGCCTTTGAACACTTTCACATTGCACTGGAACTTGATCCGCAAAATGCAGGAGCCCATACCAATTTATCCCAGGCGTATCGGTTAATTGGACAAATGTCTGATGCCATCCGTCATATACAAAAAGTCATTGCTCTGGAGCCTGATTCACGTATCGCTCACAGTAATTTTTTATTATATCTCAATTATTGTCCAGAAATATCCTCACAGGAACTGTTCGACTATCATTTAAAATGGGGACAACAATTTTCATATGTTCCAAAGGACAGGCGATTTTTTTCAAACTATCCTGATCCAGATCGTCCATTGCGTATTGGCTATATCTCTCCCGATTTCCGGGGGCATTCGGTTGGATATTTTATTGAACCTGCATTGATTCATTATGACCCCAAACAACTGGAAATATTTTGTTATTCCCACGTTCCAGGCCCGGATCAAACCACTCAAGCCATTCAAACAAGGGTGAATCATTTTTTTCAGATACATGAAATGGATGATGGTACACTATCCAATCAGATTCGATCCGATGGCATTGATATTTTGGTGGATTTAGCCGGTCATACAGCCAACAGCCGGGTTCTGGTCATGACACATCAGCCAGCACCCATTCAAATCACGTACTTAGGCTACCCAACCACAACAGGACTGAAACACGTTGACTATCGGCTGACCGATGCAGAGGTTGATCCTCTCGGTGAATCAGATACCTTTCATATTGAAAAACTCATTCGACTGGAACCCCATTTTTTCTGTTTTCCCCCATTGGGTAACCGAATTCCAGTTTCTCCATTACCCGCCCTGGAAAAAAAACACATTACTTTTGGAGGATTTCATAATACGTCCAAGTTGTCCGATGCTGTCGTCAAGTTATGGTCCAGCGTTCTAAGACAAATACCTGCGGCATCATTGTTGCTTCAGGCTGCCGCTTATGATGATCCTGATATTGTCCGACATTTTCAATCTTGTTTTGAAAAATATGGGGTTTCAAGTAACCGTGTCCAATATATGGGACGTCTTCCATTTGATCATTATTTAAGATTGCATCACCAAATTGATATCATGTTAGATACCTTTCCCTGGACCGGTCATACAACATCATGTCATGCACTATGGATGGGCATCCCAATTCTGACACTTGAAGGCAATCGACATGCATCACGCATCGGCCAATGCCTGATGAAAGCTTTAGGCCTGCCAGAATGGATTGCAATGGACCATCAATCGTTCATTGAAAAAGCATACGATTTCAGTCAAAAAATAAAAGAACTTGATAAAATTCGGGTAAATTTACGAAATCGCGTCCTTCAATCCATGATCAGTCATAAAAAAACATACGCCCAATCATTGGAAAATACATTCAGAAAAATTTGGAGCCAATGGTGTCATGAGCAACGACGATGATAATGAACACTCAAGACCGCATGCCCCAAGAGATGCAACGGGCCATTTCTTTTTATGAAAAGGGCCAAAAGCTTGAGGCGAAAAAACAATGTGAATTCATCCTGAACCAAAATCCAAACCATCCAGATGCCCTCCATTTGCTTGGATTGATCGTCGCTCAAACTGGCCAATTGAATCAAGGCACCACATTGATTCTAAAAGCCATTGAGATTTACGATAAGGACAGCTCCTATCACAGTAATCTGGCAATTTTTCTGGCCAGAGCCGGAGAATTCGAACGAGCCATTCAGCACTATCAAAGCGCCCTCCTGCTTCGTCCAGATGATCCAGGCATCCTTAACAATCTTGGCATGGCATTATTTTATCAAAAAAAATTTGAACAAAGCCTCATATCTTTTCTTCGTGCCCTGAACTTAAAACCAGACTATTATGAGGCAAGAATTCACTTATCAATGGTCTATGAAAGCTTGAATCAACTTGATAACGCAATGGATTGTTGTCAGGAAGTCATTTTACATTCAAAAGATCCATTCCAGCTTGCCATGGCATACAATCAAATGGGAAATATCTGTCTGAAACAAGCCTGCCTGACGCGGGCCATTGATGCTTACAAAAAAGCCCTGAATTATGATAAGACGCATCAAGAAATCTGGAGCAACTATCTCCTGACATTAAATTACGATTCTGAACAGACAGCCAGGCAGATATTTTGTGCCCATCAGGAATGGGGCTTACAAGTGGCAAAAAATATCACGCCTGTATTTTTCCATTCCAACATGCCGGATCGTCACCGCCCTATTCGCGTTGGATATATTTCTCCTGATTTCCGGATGCATCCGGTGGCTTTTTTTATTGAACCCATTTTAAAAAATCATGATAGCCGAAATATCGAAGTTTACTGCTATTCAGATGTACAAAAGGCAGATGCGGTAACGTCCAGACTTGAAACATATCAAAATGTATGGAGAAATATCAGCGGGTATTCCAATAAAGCGGTTTCAGAACAGATTTGTTCCGATGGTATCGATATACTGGTTGACCTGTCTGGTCATACGGCAAACAATCGGCTGTGTGTTTTTGCTGAAAAACCAGCCCCTGTTCAAGCAACTTATTTAGGCTATGTTAATACCAGCGGCTTGAAAGTCATGGATTATCGATTCACGGATGCATATGCTGATCCACCTAACCATGATCATTTATACTCTGAAACCCTGATTCGAATAGATCCATGTTTTTGTTGTTATCACCCGCCGGATATTTCTGTTCATGTTTCAGAATTACCTGCTTTATCAAATGGATATATGACATTTGGAGCTTTTCATAATCTGACAAAAGTTTCATTGGATACGTTAATGCTTTGGGTGAATGTCTTGCATGCCATCTCACATAGCCGACTGGTGCTTCAATCCATCTCCTTGTCAGACGCCAAAAGTATTGATCATTTTAAACAATGGTTTCAATCACAAGGAATTGAATCTCATCGAATTGAATTTTTAGGCTATCAATCTTTTAATGACTATTTAAAAAAACACCACCATATAGACATATTATTGGATACACATCCCTGGTCGGGTCATACCATCAGTTGTCATGGTTTGTGGATGGGAGTTCCCATCATAACATTGGAAGGCAACCGGCATGCTGAAAGAATGGTAGGGAGTATCCTATCAACGATGGGGCTTGGCAGTTGGATTGCGAAAACACACACGGAATATATCGAAAAGGCTGTCACCTGGTCACAAAATATAAAACACTTATCTCAATTAAGACAAAACATTCGCTTGAAATTGATTCAATCTCCTGTTTGCAATGGTATGAAATTTACGCAAAAACTTGAAATGATTTATCGTCACTTGTGGGGAAAATGGTGTCAAGAAATGTAAAAAATAATGAAATAGGGTTGGACAAAAATATATTCAACAGCCTGATTATCAAGAAAAATCAAAAGTCAAAACCTTTTCTTTTAAGGAAAAAATGAGACAGACAATAGCAAGTTGCTCGTGGATTTCCAACTAATCAAAATGGAATAATGAATAGTTATTCTTTTTCAAGTTTTTTTCAATTTTACATCGGACAAAGGCAACCCGAATTCAGGATTTCTTATGCTGCCTATGCCTTTGCCGGTTGAATTTTT
>PEAL01000471.1 GCA_002753725.1 Deltaproteobacteria bacterium | reverse complement strand
ATGCAGGATCATTAAAAAAATTATTGGTAGAAAAATTTCAGATTGTCAGGGCATAAATCATGCCATGACAAACCAAAATACAATGATCATACATGGAATTCTGTGGATCATGCAGGTTATTATCTTGTTTTTCGCAATACTCAAAATGATTCTTCTTCTGCTAATGAAATTTGTTCCTGGCAGTCTGATAACAGTTATGAAGATACATCAATATCTCAAGGTCAGATTTATTATTACTGGGTTAAAGCTTCAGTAGATAATTGGGGAGAAAATACAAGTGACTTTAGTGAATCTGACTCTGGTTCAACAAAAATATCGTCAGAGCCTGAATTATCTGCGTCAACCTGATTCCAAAAGCTGAGCGCGTTTTTACAACTATTGCAACAAAGCTAATCTTTTTTCAACTTTTGGAACAGGTTACGCCTGTTCATTGAGTGGTCAAAACTTTATCAATATCCAAAAGGATTTTGACGCTAGGACTGTTCGGCGCTTTTGCCATTGCAAGAATATGGTCTTTTTTCATTTCCAGGCCAGCATTGGGGGGTTCTTCGATATCTTCTGCCTTGACGTTTGCAACCTCAGACACCGCATCAACAACAACACCAATGTTTTCAGAACCTTTCTCTCCATGAATTTCCAACACAATGATACAGCTTCTATCATTATATTTAATTTCTGGCATGTTTAGTTTCAGGCGTAAATCCACAATTGAAATGATGCGTCCTCTGAGATTGATGACACCTCGAACCGAATGAGGTGTATTGGGGATGGTGCGAATTGGGACAATACCAATAATTTCTCTGATTTTTGCGATATCAATGCCGTATTCCCGTTCACCCAGGGTCAATGTCAAATATTTTCCGACTTTATCTAAGGTGCTTTTTGCCGCCAGATTTTCCTGCTCCAGAACCAGGCGATCAAGAAGTTCCAGGGATTTTTGGGGAGTATTGTGAAGCACCGATCCCAACGCACCAGAAGACCCTTCTTTACAGGCCGCATCTGCAAATCGAAGATCCACAAACTTGTTTAAATCGATAATACTGCCGACATTCATTTTATCATGAAGATAATGCTGAATTTTATCAAGATCAACCTTAACCGGATACAAATCATTGGTCTTAATTCCCAGAGGATCGGATAAAACATTTTTTAAAAGTGGAACTCTCAACCCCAGTGTTTTTTTAGGATCCAAAAATGCCACGCCCACTTCAGCCGCAACACCTGGTTTTTGATCCACAAATTGACCGGCCTCCACCAGATAGTTGGTCAATTCCTGAACCGCATCTGGAAAACGTTCAATAAATTCTTCCTGAAGGGCAACAACACAGCAGGGATGGTTTTCCCAAAGTTCACTGGATAATCCGATTTGTTCGGCAATACCGCCTGCAATGGATTTTGTACCAATGGGTTCAGCAACCATAAACCCACAGGCTTTCTCATTGGATGACATAAATTCGGGCATTTTCACTGGCGGTGTGACTTCAAAGCTGACATCAACCCCACTATCACCAGCAACCCCAGGTTTGAGACCGATATTGGAAAAAAACATATGGGCCATCATGTTGTGGATAGACATAGTATGTGGAATATAAAAGGATTTGTCTTTGAAAAAATTCTCATACGGTTTTGTAAATTTACCACCATGCCGATTTTTGACAATAATACTCCCACCTTTATGGGCAAACAATATCAGCTTAATTTTTGTACCATAGGCATAGAGATCCATAGCAATGGGGGCCAGTACAAAAGCCCCCTCAATGGTCTTATCTTCCAGAGCTTTGGCGACAGGGTTCCAACTGGTCATGCATTCCGTTTCAAGTTCAAAATGGTGAGGATTGATTTTTCCAGTATCGATCAAATGTTTGAGCGCTCCCAGAATAATATGATCTGTAATTTGAATATGGGCGATTTTAATGAGGGGTTTTCCCGTTGCACCATATCGGGCTTCAAAAACAGCCTCAGGCGCTTCTTCTTCTGGTTTTTCAGTAAACGCTTCTTCTATTTTAGCTTTCAGTTCATCTGGTCCAAATGGTTTAGTAATGAAACTGCTGACACCAGCTTCCGATGCCTTGGCCATTTCTTTCTTTTCACCGCGTCCGGTTGCCATCAAAAAGGGTAACTTTTTAAATTTTTCACTGTTGCGAACCCAGACGAGCAGGTCGTAGCCACTCATGTTGGGCATGTTCCAATCGCTTAACACAATATCAATCAGATTGTTTTCCAATTTTAAAATGGCGTCATTTCCATCTTCAGCTTCAATAATATTTTTAAACCCCGTTGATTTGAGTACACTCATTTCCATTTTCCGCATAATCGCAGAATCTTCTACCAATAATATGGTAATATTGGGGTCTACAGACATGGACGTTTCCTCCTGAATGTTTGTTTAAAATAAAATTTTAAATATCTATTTTTATATACAAAAAAATACATGTACTAAAAAAAGATACGATTTGCAAGACACTTTGATTTCAGTTTTGGCTATGATTTTTCAAGAAATGGTTTTACTTTATCAAAGGCTTGTCTCAGCTCTTTCAATTTTGATACCAGTTCACCTGTTTGAGCCTTATCTTTTGCCAGATGTTCAAGTTCAGAAGCAAGATCTTTTAAATGTAAAGCGTTTAGATTTGCTGCCGAACCTTTGATAGAATGTGCGTTGATGCATGCAGATTCTATATTGCCAGTGTCTATCTCCCTTTCAAGGGTATCCAGTCGAACCGGTACATCCAGCATAAATTCCTCAATCACCATCTGTACGAGTTCTTCGTCATTGCCCATGCGCAAGGCAAACTTTTCATAATCAAAAAGATATTTTTCATCGACGGGTTCAAGGTCATCCATCATTTCTGCTCCTGTCTGTATACTTTTTAACGGGTCATTGGTTTGTTCGATCATCGTATTTTCTTGATACACCTGAACGCCGTTGGGGAATCGTTCAATGACTGAAAACACCTCGGAAGGATCGATCGGTTTGGAAATAAAATCATCCATGCCTGCTTTAAGACATTCTTGACGGCTATCTTGCATTGCGTGGGCTGTCATGGCAACAATGGGAATATTCGGTTGAAGCACTTTTGTGCTTTGATTTCTAATGGCACGAGAGGCTGTCAATCCGTCCATAACCGGCATTTGAACATCCATAAAAACCAGATCGTATTCTTTTTTTTGTAATATAGACAGTGCTTCCTGGCCATTTCCGGCAATATCACAGTGAATCCCCAGGCGCTTCAATATGCCTTTAGCGACTTTTTGGTTCACCTTGTTATCTTCAACAACAAGAACTTTTTTGTTGTGAAGATGATTATCTGACTCAGGCAAATAATAATCTTTTATGGTTTCTTGTTTTTTTGATTGATCTGGATCGATAATTTTCATCAGGCAATGATATACATCCGTATAAATAATCGGTCGTATTAAAGAAATCATTTTGGATGTTTTTAACTGTTCGTCAGTTTTGCTGTATATGGGGACCACGACAAGGGGCTGAATGTCCTTGAGGTGAGTGATGCTTTCACACACACTTTTTCCTGATAATTTAGGTAATTGTTCATCAATAAAGCAAATTGAGTATGGCTGATTTTCAAGCTGTGCATGAAACAGTTTTCCAAGAGCATCTGAGATATTCGTTGTACAGTCATTATCCATTTGCCAATACCTGAAAAAAGAAACCAGTTCTTTTTGAAGGCGTTGATTATTGCTCACAACCATGATCTTGGTTGTCTTATTCAGAGCATCATCAAAATCATAAAACTTTTTTTTGGGATTGCAAATATCGCTGCATTCAATAGAAAACCAAAATGTCGATCCTTTGCCAATTTCACTCATGGCACCGATGGTGCCTCCCAATAAGCTGGTCAATTTTTTTGAAATGGCTAAACCAAGGCCTGTTCCACCAAATCGTCGGGTAATGGATGCGTCGGTTTGCGTAAAAGATTGAAACAACAGATTGAGCT
>PEAL01000470.1 GCA_002753725.1 Deltaproteobacteria bacterium | reverse complement strand
ATCACCAGAACCATCAACAGCAAGCATTGTTGTTTCAAAAAACAATCAAGACGCAGTGTCAGGATACACCCGTGCATCCTTGTTAAAAAGTGGAACAGGTCTGAGACTGGAAGCATCAGGAGCGGATCTGGCGATATTTGAAATTGATAACAGTAAAATTGAATCTTTGCTTGCAAAAAAGAAAAAACTATTTGTCATATGGGTACACCCTCAGAAAGATCTGGATGATAAAGATTGTGATATCAATGAATTATTGAATGATATGAAATCCCTGGGAGAATGTATCACCCATGATTTTGATCGCATCATCACCGATCCTAAAACACAATATTACCATATGCTTGTGTCTTCGATCATGGAAAAAGATTTGTTGTGTAACGGGCTGGATTTTCCAAAGAATCAGATGTCAACCTTTTCAACAAACGACCTGACCGCCGCGCTGAGTGGAAACAGTGATTCAGAAAAAATCCATGAACCTGATAAATCATTACCATCACCATCACCATCTGATCTTTTTACAAAAGCAGATTATGAATCCATGCGACGAAAAGAACCGGCACCCAATACTTCGGTTATACCATCCAGAAAAAATACCCAATCCAGTCAAGGACATATCACAGAAACCATCCGCGTACCGGTTGATCTCATTGACCGGCTGATGAATCTGGCCGGTGAGCTGGTCTTAGGGCGAAATCAACTGCGTCAGGAAGTTGAAGAAAAAGTTGCCGATAATCCTCGACTCGTCAATGTGATGCAAAATGTCAATTTAGTGACCAGCGAAATCCAGGAAAATATCATGCGCATGCGCATGCAGCCATTAAGCAGTATTTTCAATAAATTTCCAAGAGTGGTGCGGGATATTGCGCGTCAACTATACAAAAAAGCCGAAATTATTATTGATGGCGGTGAGGTTGAACTGGATAAATCTATTTTGGAGAATCTGTCGGACCCTTTGACACATATTATCAGGAATAGCCTGGATCATGGCATTGAGCCCACTGAAGTTCGCATAAAAAATGATAAATCTGAAACCGGCTTGATTCATTTGACTGCCATGCATGAAGGTAGTCAGGTCATTATTACTGTTTCTGACAATGGTCGGGGCATTGATGCCGATGCTCTGGTCGAAAAGGCCATCAATACCAATCTGGTCACACAGGAACAAGTGGCCCGAATGAGTGTCAAACAAAAAATTAACCTGATTTTTTTACCTGGTTTTTCCACCGCCAAAACAGTCTCTGATATATCCGGTCGTGGCGTGGGAATGGATGTGGTAAAAACCAATATTGAAAAATTGGGCGGTCATGTGGATTTAGAAAGTACAGTTGGCAAAGGAACGGTAGTTATTATCCGCTTACCCCTGACCCTGAGTATCATTCCATCACTGATTGTTGGATCGTCTGAACATATTTTTGCCATTCCGCAAATCAATGTTCAAGAGTTGGTCAGTATTAAAGCATCGGAAGTGGCTAAACGGCTGGAAAAAGTTGGTGACGCTACGGTTTTACGCTTAAGAGAACGACTGTTGCCAATGGTCTGGTTGAACGATGTTTTGGGACTGGATGATGAAAGTGAAATCGAACCTATCGCAGACTCAGACTGCACGGTTAAAACGCCTGCTGTTACAGAGAATGGCAATCGTTTTTTGGAAGTTGCACAATTGGATTCTTTAGAAAAAAATGTCAATATTGTGGTATTGCGTGTAGGAAATAACAGTTTTGGCTTGGCAGTGAACCAGTTGTTTGATAATGAAGAAATCGTTGTCAAACCGCTTTCTCGACATATTAAAGATTGCAAATGCTTTTCAGGTTCGACAATCATGGGTGATGGCCGGGTTGCCATGATCCTGGATACCGCCGGTATCGCTGATTTTGCTTTTTTGCGCTTTGCTGAAATCAGTGCCGAAGAACGCCGACGACGAGAACAGGAAGAACGAGATAAAAAGGCGGCATCCAAACGAAAACCCATTTTATTGTTCAATAATGCATTGGATGAATACTTTGGCTTACCATTATCCAATATTTCAAGATTGGAATTGATTACAAGAGATAGCATACAACTGGTCGGTCAACGAGAATTTGTCAACTACAATGGCAGGGGCTTGCCTTTAATTCGCCTTGAAAATTTTTTGGCGGTCAATCCATTGCCGGAATTGGATGAATTATATCTGATCATTCCAAAAACCAATGGCCCAATGGCCGGCATTATGGTATCGCGTATAATCAATATCTTGGATATTCAAGAAGATATTGCACGTGACGCCTATACACCAAAAGGATTTTTAGGTTCTGGCTTTATTGAAGGTTATCTGACATTTTTTCTTGATCCAGACGCCGTTTTGCGCTTTCTGGACGAAGAAGGTCTATAGATAGGTGACTGTTAAAAATGAGTATGATTCAATTTGTAACATTCCGAATTGATAACCTTCTATTCGGTATTGATGTTCTCAAAGTTAGAGAGATCAACCGGGTTTTGGAGATTACCGAGGTTCAGCATTCGCCCGCACATATTCGTGGCCTGGTAAATCTTCGCGGTCAAGTGGTGACCATCTTTGATATGGGTATTCGCCTGGGACTCAAGCAACGTGTCATTTCCGAGGAAAGTCATAATATTGTATTAAAACGAGAACCGGTCGGCCTGCTGGTCGATGCCATCGGTGATGTGGTTCAAACCGATCAAGACAGTGTTGAGCAACCACCGGCAAATGTCAGTGGCATTGAAAGTGATTTTATGGCCGGTGTGGTTCGTCAAAATGATGAATTAATTTTGATTCTCTCCACTGATAAAATTTTAAATGACAAAACTCCTGCAAAAGAACGATAATCAAGCGTTGTATTTTTTTTAAATATTGGTTAAAAGAAATTTTTACCACTATTTTATTAAAAATTTTACAACGTTCGATTATTCTATGGAAAAGTTGACACATGAAAATATCCCAAAATGAATTTGATCTATTTCGTCGATTGATTCAGGAAAAATGCGGTATTGCACTGGATAATTCAAAGGCATATCTTATAGAAAACAGGCTTGCACGATTAATTGCAGAAACCCAATGCAAAAATTTTGGTGAACTGTATTTCATGCTTAAAAATTCAGCACGTGCAAAAAAACTTTTAAACCAGGTCATCGAAGCCGTCACAACCAAAGAAACATTGTGGTTTCGAGATCAATATCCATTCAAAGCGTTAACCAATATCATTTTTCCTGAATATTCAAAGCAAAGTGACATATCAGAAATAAATATCTGGTCTGCGGGATGTTCCACCGGTCAGGAGCCTTATTCCATTGCTGTCACCACACAAGAGTTTGCCAGAACATTACTGGATGGACAAAAATTTCAAAAGCGGATTTCGATCTTAGGAACCGATATATCAGAACGTGCAGTAGAGCACGCATTGATTGGTGAATATGATGAAATCGCTATCCAGCGCGGATTATCTCCCAAACGATTAAAAGACTATTTTTATCAAAATGAGAAAAAATGGCAGATCAATGATTCCATTAAACGATTGACCCATTTTCACTGTCAAAATTTACTGGATATCCCATCACAGTTAGGGCCGTTTGATATTGTTTTTCTGCGTAATGTGATGATCTATTTTTCTGAAGAATTAAAGATAAAAATTTTAAAACGCGTGACCACTGTATTGAAAAAAGAGGGGTATCTTTTTTTGGGAACCGGTGAAACGGTTCAGGGATACTCGGATCGATTTGCGTTTATCAAACATGAAGGTGGTATTTTTTTTAAATTATTATAAATTTAAATGGAGCGATGATGTTTTTACATATTTCAACAGAATAAAAATAGCCGTGTTGCTGGTCTTTTTTTTTGGGCATACACTCTTTTAATTCTTATTCCAAAAACGTTGAATCATCGCTCCAGGCAATATTGTTCTTTTGTAAAAATTGAATGGTGTTTTTGAAAAATCCACCCGATGAAAAAACAAAAAACAATGC
>PEAL01000073.1 GCA_002753725.1 Deltaproteobacteria bacterium | reverse complement strand
GGCTTGAAGTCCTACTGTTGAAGCAATGGTCAGTATCATGAGATAGCGATACATGGGATAGTGTGATTTAATGATCATGGGCTTTTATTAACCTTATATTATATGATATACAGGGTTGATCATTCAAAAAAAAAAGCGGCAGGTTTTAAATATCCTGCCGCCAACTATTGTTTAACATTATACGATCGTTCAACTTTGCTTAACGACCTTTTTTCTGTAAAAGGGCTGTTCGACTTCTAAAAATGGGTGGACGGCCCAATTCAAGAAATCCTGCCTTTTCGGCTTCTGATAGCGTTGTACTAAATTGACTTTCTGATACATGTCCTTTAGGTTCTGCTATCAGAACTCTGGCATTGGGTTTCAGTGCAGGGTAGAGTTGCAAAAAAAATCTGGGAACATCACGAATTTCATGCAATACCGCAAAAGCAAGGGCAAAATCAACTTGAGACTCAAGATCAGTGATACCAATGTCATCTCCAGAACATAATCGTGGATCAATGCGCTCAAAAACATCTTCGTTCAACGCCTTTTTTTTCAAAGCCATTAACATTTTATCCTGTACATCCAGGCAAATAACACGACCATCTTCTTTCACCATGTGGGCCATGGGAAGGGTAAAGAATCCCATGGCACTTCCAATATCCATAACGGTCATACCTTTTTCGACATATGGTTTGAGTATTTTTTGGGGGTGTTGAAAATATTTTCGGATAGGACTTGCAAGCAAATATCCTACCCAGACAGGACAGACATGGTCAGCCATTGTCATTTCCTTTCATACAATTGAAAAAAATTATTGTGGAATATAATGAAGCATGAGTTGTTTCATTTCTTTAGTATCCGGTATGCGCCATTCAGAAACGGTTTGCATGTCTGAAACGTATACCATATTTGTCTGTGCATCAATCAGCTCAAAAAAACCGGAGCTATTTTGCTCAAACTGCCAATGAAGGGTGGTTGCTAATTGAGGATTAAGGGTGAAAGATCTGAACTGTTCCCCTTTTTGAGTGATCGATTGAGATGAAAGCAGGTGTTCATCCTGATCTGATAGAATGTATATCAAGGGGTTGGGTTCTGTTATTGTATCTTTTCTTTCACTATCCGATATGCCCAAATGAATTTCCGAGAGAATGGTATCAGGATTTTGATCATCTGAAAGCCACAATCCGAGTTCCCAGTTTTGTCCTTCAGAAGTTTGCTGTTGATCAGAGGACACAAAAACAGCCTGAATATCAAGATTGGTTTTCGCAAGAATGTTCAAAGGGTTTTCAGTGTCAATCATATCACCAGACCAGTAAGCAAACTTAAAATCTTGTGATGCCAGGGCTTCCACCTGAATTCCTTCCCCTTTAGTCACTATTGTTTGAAAAGGAAGACTCAGAGATTGATGATCCATGCGAATGCTGCCCTCGCCAATGGATGAAAATTTAATCAGCGGTTGAGGCTCAATTGAAAATAAAAGTTTTTGCAACAATACATCGGTCTGAGGAGAAACATAAGCATACTGTTGTGTTGATGTATCACTATTATTGTTTACTGTTGCCGTTGTGACAGTCAAATTCATGGCTTTGGTAGCAAACAAGCCGCCTGGATCAATCACTTTGAATGTCAGACAGACCCTTCCGGATTTTCCATATATGGGAATCATTCGGGCGGTTAAATGCTTTTTTTCATTTTTTTGAGCATCAACCGTAATGCGTTGGCCCATTCCATTGATTATTATATGAGTGTCATCATTGGGAACAATGGCTGGTTGACTGGATGTACAAAGAACAATCAGCGGGCCACCATCTGAATCCGAAACAGTCAATGCAATGGGATTGGTTGTTGCGTTCATTGGAATTGTCCGGTCGCCGATGGGAGATGGTTGAGATATGTCAACAAACAAACCCTGTTCAGATGCGTCCACTGTGTTAAAAATAAAAAAAACTGATATCATTGCAATGATGAAAAAATAAAATTTCTTTGTCATGACAACCTCCTTATTTAAGGGTTTTAAACTGCTTTATCGCAGTGATCAATATCCTAAAAAAAGATATAGCACATTCCGCCCAAACTATAAATCATAAAGTGTGTCATCCATTCTGGGCGGTTGACGAAACATTCCATTTTTGAGTGATTTTTTTTCAGGCAATGCAAAGGGGTCTTCAACGTCCAGCAGTTCTCCCATATCCGCTTCAACCTTTTCAGGGGGTTCACCAGATGCCATACGTTCAAGGGCTTCTTTCATGGCCTTGTTTAAAGGCATTCCTGTCATATCTGATAATTTTTGCATGAGCCCTGCTGCTTGTTGAGGGTTGTTATCATCCATCAATTCCACTTCCTGGGCTAACATGTTCATTGCCCTGTCCATTTTATGCTCGTCAATGGGAATGTCATCATACGCGTTGGATTCGATTTTTTTAGCAATTGAAAAAGAGGATAATTGCCTGGAAAGTTTTACCTTATCACACTTTGGGCAATGGGGAATTTTGTTTGTATTGATGGTTTTCGAAAAAAATTGAAACACTGTATGGCAAGTGTTGCAATAAAACTCGTAGATGGGCATATGCGACCCTTTCTTGTTGTTATACTGTTTCCAGGCGATTCGACAGAACCAACCGAATCATATAAACAATAGCAGCGATGGCAGCCAGTAACGCAAGAATAAACAATATCAGTGGCGAATATTGCCCTGTGACAGGCAAATCCTGCAAGCGAAAATAAGAATCCAGATAAGCAGAACGAACCAGATGCCGCATGAGTACCATTAATAATGTAATTGGAACCATTAAAACAGCAGACATCCAAACATTGTTTCTTACGCCGCAAACCAGCATGATGATAATCAATGGGATAACCAGTGCAAAAATAGTGGTTCCATAAATATTGTTTCCAATAAACAGACCTCGAATCGTTTCAGGTAATGACATGAAATACCATATACCTATGGACATCTGAATCAAGGTTGCGCCGATAAACCATCCCAAACCGGTCTGTATATCTTGATCCCATTGGGAAATTTTATTTTTATCGACAGGTTCATCGGTTTTATCATAATCCTTTTGTATTTGCCGATATAAAGCAATGGCCAGTCCACCAATGGCAACTGATGCGGCAATAAAATGCAAAAAACGAGGAATAAGTGTTTGTTCTGTCAGGTTTAAGCATAAGCCACTCCGGTTTTCAAAGTACATGGCCCATTTGTCAGGGGACAGCATTAATGTCATGTTATTGGTAAAAACAAATGCAATCCATAACAATCCGACAACTGTAAAACCAATAAAGAAAATACGTTTTTCAGACAGGATGTCATATTTAAAATCATAGATATATGCACTGTAATAAGCCAAAATCAATACACCAATGACTGACAACCAATACACAGCCATCAATATTGAGCTGCTGTACATCAAATGCCCATAAAGAACTTGAAGAAATAACAAGGGCGCCACACCAACGTTAATGGTAAATGCGATGGTGAAAGGCAAGTTGGCGGCAATGGTTTGTGACAGATCTGTTTGTTGATCTTTTTTTAAATGGCGAATAAGGGCAATAATTCCCGTGCCGAGCATCACATTCATGATCCATAAATGGATTAAAAATGTCACTAAAAGCAGTACTGTAAAGAAATTTACATTGACTTGTATGGGGGATGTATTGGGTATGAGCATTCCTGCATCCATGATGGCTCTCCTTTTACTAAGATATATTAATTTTGAACATTATTTTTTTTCTTCACATAATTTTTTCAATGGTGACTGTTCCCTTTGTAATTGCCATTGACTTGATGTCAATGGGGTCACAGCAAATGCACAGGCAGCTTCAAGAAGTTCCGCCTTTTGTTGTTTCATTGTCTGGATGGCGGTATTAAACTGTGCCTGTTTTTCAGACGCCAATTGCAGTTGAGCACGGGCATCTTTTGCCAGTTGTTCAGCAGCCAGCATTTTGATATCAGCCTGTTTTGCTTTTTCTTCTGCGGCAATTGTTTGAGATTGAATTGCAGTAACCTGTTCCTGATAATGCCGCTCAAATTCTTGTGTCTGCTCTTTAATCGCTATATTTTTTTTCTGCACTTCTTCCAGAAGCGCCTCTGATTGCTTTATTTTTTCCTTTGCAAAGGTTATTTGACGCTCAGATCGCCATTGGAGATCTTTTGCTTGCTGAAGTTCTTCATTGGCCGTTTGAATTCTTTGGTCAGCGGTTGTTGCTTTTTCAAGAGCATCTTTCCAGGTTTGTTGACCATTCTGGTATTTTTGATCCAGTTCAATCAATGCCGTGTTGGCATCAGTGAGTTTTTTTTGGGTTGCTAAAAGTGTTTTATTCAGTTGTATATTATTCTGATGCAAAAGCTCGATGGCTTGAGTCATATTCATCAGGTGCCAGATGCTAAAAGCGAGGGTGCAAACAATTGCAGACAAAATCAAAAAGCGCCCTATAAACGCCAATCGTTTTTTTGTTTTCCCGGGTTTATTTTTATCATTGCTTGCTTGAATATAACGCTTTTCTGAAAATTCGATACTGTCAGGGTCGGTTAGCATCCATTGCATGGAATCAATCAATAGGTCACCGGTTAAAAGATCTTCAATTTTTTGTCCATTTTTTTCCCAGTACCACATTTTAGATTGCAAGCGTTTTCGCCAGAGTCGAAAATCCCTGTTTTCTTGAATCCAGCCATGCAGACGCCCCCATTCTTTAAGCAAGATATCATGGACAACTTCAATTTGAACAATCTCATCATTTTGATTTCGTTCAGCAGTCAGCAATCCTTTTTCAATGAATTGATTGATCAGCGGCCAATTTCTGCTGATCATTTCATTTCTGTTGATCATGCATCGAACATCTTCGGTTCCTTCCCCTGGAGAAACGAGACGTAAAAAAATTTGTCGGGTTCTGCTTTTTTCTTTTTTGGACAGGCATTCGTATATGGCCTCAGCATAATTGGATAGCGCAAGTTCTGTGGCCCCCATTTCTTCAAATCCACGAATGGTCATGGATTGTCCATGATCTTTTTCCCACAGACATTTTAAAGAAAAAGAGATTAAAGGGAGCGGGATATTGGTTGGAATGCAGGTTTTCAGTATATAGTCAGCAAGGCCAGGTTCCAGAAGAGTCCGGCTGTGTTGTGCAGGCAATTCGATGGCTTCACGTAATTCATCCGGTGACATGGGAGCCAATTTATGATCAGCACGGGTTAAATATGAAGACATGCGACGGTCCGATAAAATTTGACCCAAAAAATCTGCGCGTAATGCAATTAAAACATTGAAACCATGATTTGCTGTTTCAGTCGAAATATCCACTGCATCCAGGAGTAACTCCAAAAAAAGGTTTCTTTCTTCAGCAAGGGGACACAAAGCGTAAAGTTCTTCAAACTGGTCTATCACCAATAAAAATCGGCTGTCTGGGGTATACTTTTCAAGGATATCTTGTGATACCTCAAACAAAGAGACCTGTTTTGATCGGAAGCCATCAGACAATCGCTTGGTCTCATTATTCTGATCAAACGGATTGAGATGGCCTGCCAAAAAAGGAATCAATGCTTTTGATAATTCATAAAACGGGCTTTCTTTGGGTCGAAAAGCAGCGATTTGCCAGGAATTTTTTGAGAGAAGTTCTGGAATCAGGCCAGCATTAATTAATGATGTTTTTCCTGAACCTGATGCACCCGTCAAAGCAACGAAAGGCTGATGATAAAGATCTCCAAGGATTGATTGTATCCAGTGTGTACGACCACAAAAGAGATCTGCGTCTTGCTTGGTATAAGAGAGAAGACCTTTATAAGGGCAATCCGTATGAGATAAATTATTTGTTGGCATAGGGTTTATGCAATCAGGTCAATTTGTGAACCGACCATTTCATCCATTGTTTTCAGAACACTTACCTGGGAATCAAGATCTGATGCCAGTTTCATTTCATCAACCATATCTTTTGTCATGTTTTTGTGTTGATGATTTCCAGCAAGTCGTTCACTAATTTTTGCCATTAATGATCCTGTTTGATACAGGGCTTTTGCATTTGAAGGAAAAAAGGATGACATGTTGAACCTCATAATGTCATAAATTCAATCAAGGATGCCATCGCATCATCATCCATGATTTGATGTTGTTTGATTCGTTCGGGAGTGAACAGGGAAAAAGTTCCTGTTGATGTTGCACACAGGGTTCCGGATGCATCGAAAATCTCGCCGCTCATGAAAGCTTTTCTTTCATGCACATGATCTTTCACCCGCCCGACCACTTTTAGTGAATTTTGAATATAAATCGGCTTTATAAAATCAACTGTAATGGATTTTGTCAAAATAATTCTTTTCAATAAATAAATTGCTGCCCAACTCATGATTTCATCAAGCAGTGTTGAAATAATCCCCCCATGCGCTAAATTGTTCCATCCACAAAGATGTTCAGGGATAGAAACAAACGAATATACAGCAGATTCATCGGTATAAAAATTCATGTGAAGGCCACATGAATTTTTTGGGCTGCAAGCAAAACAATGGTTATTTTCTCTTATGGGTAAGGCTTTTAAATTTGGGTCTTCTGGTTGGGACATGAATAGTCTTTCTATAATGTATAAACATAAAATATCAGCCATTTTCGAATAGATATTTCTATTGTACACTTTTTTATGAATCTTTCAATCTATTTTGCTTAAAAGCAATCTCAAACCGTTGACCAACACATCCGATCAAATCCCACCGCAACACAGTAAAAGTTTTCAAAGCTTTAGCTTTGGGAGTTACAGAAAAACGGGCGCATTGAAAATCTAAGGAACTCCCAAAGCTAAAGCTTTAGGACTCCACGATTCATCGAATTAAGGATCGTGTCTCCGAAATTAAAATGGGGAACTTATTTTTCGAGCATTCCTAAGGAATCTATACCAGCTAATCCCATGCCGGTACAGATATCAGATATTGTATCTGTTGCAGGTAAGGTTTAAAATAGAAGATTCAGCAATATTTGGTGAGATATTTGGTTTCATCATTGTTAATATGTTTGCAGCATAAATGCACGTTAAAAACTATAGCCATTTTTTTCTTTTGAAAAACACACATAACATCAATATAATGCTAACAAAAAGCACCCATAGCGTTGGATAGGACCATTTCCAATGTAATTCCGGCATATAGTCAAAATTCATTCCATAGATGCCAGCAACAAACGTTAATGGAATAAAAATTGATGCAAACACGGTTAGAATTCTCATAATCTCGTTGGTTTTATTACTTAAAACAGATAAATAAATATTTAGCATACCAGAAATGAGTTCTCTATAGGTATCAACGGATTCGTGCAAGCGAAGCGAATGATCAAGAACATCTCGAAAATACAATTTAACAGGGGTTGTAATGAGCGAGGATTCCTCGCGCAAAATAACACTCATCAGCTCTGAAATAGAAAAAATAGCCTTACGCAGATAGATCATTTCACGTTTTAAATGATGAATCGAATTCAAGGTATCCGGGCTTGGCGAAAACAACAGTTCATCTTCAAGGTCTTCAATGTAGTCATCAATGGATTCTTGAAGGGTAAAATAATGATCAACAATTGAATCAATCAAGGCATATGCAAGATAATCTGATCCCAGTTTTCTTATTTGTCCGGTACCCTTTTCAATGCGGGCTTTGATTTTATGAAAACTGTTATCTTTATTTTCTTCAAAGGTAACGACATAATTCTGGCCGATAATAATGCTCAGTTGATCGTATTCAACTTGAAGTGTATCAGAGATGTTCGTAATTTTTTTTAAAACGACATAAATATAATCATCAAAAATTTCAACTTTTGAGCGTTGATGTGTATTTAAGATATCCTCAAGGGTCAACGGATGGATATTAAGGTTTTCACCAATTTTTTGAATGGTATTGATATCTTTTAAACCGCATACATTCATCCAGGTAACCACAGATGGATCCCTCAATAATTCATCCTTTTGGGTTAAATCAATCGTGTCATCTTCAAGATAACGATCTATATTGTAGTGAATCTTTGAAATGATTGTCGGTAATGCATTGTCATCCCCCACATAAATGAGAGAGCCTGGAGGAAGTCCTGACTTTGTTGAAACGAAATTTATTGTGTCAGAAGCGGGTGATTCATTCATCCTTTTTCCTTTTTTAAATGGATAAAGTTATATTGAAAAGCTAAGGAATGCTCGAAAAATAAGTTCCCCATGACCCCACATGACCCATTAGCCCAAAAAAAAACCCCTGCTATCACAATGATAACAAGGGTTAGAGAGACAGCGAATGCCGAGGGACAGAATCGAACTGCCGACACGGGGATTTTCAGTCCCCTGCTCTACCGACTGAGCTACCTCGGCTTTGAAAAACTCCAATCATATATAGAGTTATCAATGATATGTCAAGACTTTTTTGAAAAAAAATCTCCATAAAGATATTGCATGATAGAGAGACCTGCTATTGTGGCAGTTTCTGCTCTCAATGTCCTGGGGCCTAATGATGTTATCATAAAACCGGAGTCACTGGCGTGTTTCGCCTCTTTCTCAGAGAATCCTCCTTCAGGGCCGAAGACGAGTATCACTGAACGCGGAGTTGGTTTGATATTGGATTCCAACATGATCTGTGATCCCTCCCAAAAAAAGAAACCTCGTGTCTCTTTGCCAGATATCAATGAAAAAATATCAGAAATATCCAATAAATCTTCGTGGATATCAGGGATTCTCAGACGTCTGCATTGTTGTGCGGCGGACCGCGCAATAACTTGCCATCGTTTTACTTTCTTGTTCATTCGATCCACATTGGGGCGGACAATAGAACGTTCAGATACAAATGAAATCCATCGATCGGCTCCAAGTTCAGTGGCCTGTCGTATGAGAGTATCTGTTTTATTGTCTTTTAAAATCGATTGAGCGACGGTGATATGTAAATCGGAGGTTTGTGAGATATTCTCTTGAGCAATAATTTCTGTATATACCTGGTTCTTTGAGAATGATTTTATTCTGGCACGGTATGATTGCCCATCAGTTACTATAAGTTGGAGAATATCACCTTTTTCTGATCTTAAGACATTTTTGATGTGATGAGCATCCGCACCACAAATAGCAGCTTCACCATTTTGAATGGCATCAGCTGAGAGATAAAAACGTCTCACGTTAAGATCTCTTTCAATGGCCATTCGGCAAGAATGCCCTGTGAAAGAATTAAATCTTCTGGTGTTGTAATTTTGATATTCAACGGATGACCAGGTGCAACAAATACTTTTTCACCTAAATATTCAACCAATAAAGCATCATCTGTGGCATCCAGTCGCTTTTCCTGACCCAAAAGATGTGCTCTTTTGATGAGTGGATATGAAAAAGCCTGTGGTGTTTGAGCGATCTTGACTTGGCTGCGATCAATCGTATCGGTGATATAATTGTTTGCGTTGACTTTTTTTATTGTATCTCGAGGCGTAAGGCCAAAGATAACTGCTTTTTTTTCCTTTGCCTGGTTGATGAGTGATGTAATTTGAGTTTCAGTTATAAATGGCCTGACGCCATCATGAATGACAACAATAGAAGCTGGCTCTTCAATAGCTTGTAGTCCTAAATAAACAGAGTCCTGACGCCGAGAACCGCCACAGACACAGCGGATTCTTTGGGGACCGACGTCATTCATCGAAAGCTCTTCTAAAAGCGGCTTAATAATTTGATTTTGACAAGTTTCTATGAATCGTTCAGGTACAGCAATGATAATTTGATGAATATCCACGCATTTCAGAAAAGGTTTCAAAGCGTGCCAAAGAATGGGGTGATGATTCAGCATCAAAAACTGTTTTGGAAGCGGACTGTTCATTCGCTCCCCTTTGCCTGCCGCAACGATAATGGCAATATTCCTTGAGGATGTCATCTTAAAAAACTGATTTCTTTTGGAAAAGATATTTCAGTTGTTCCAAAAGTGTCTTCGCAATAATTAACGTTTGCAAGACGTTCTATGGCTTGAAGAGCGCGCGCATCTCCAAGGAAGGTAACTTCCTTGATATCTTCTTTATGAATTTTTCCGCCTGCCCACTGGATATCTAACACACTACCAGCATCGAATGTATGGTTTCCGACACAAAGCGTTACTTTTCCCCCATAATGCTCAACAATTTTTGCAACAAGCAGACTGGGTCTCATATGAAACCCTTTGGGTTGAGGAATGGGAACTGTCACACTCCCTTGATTGATATTTTCATTTAATATTTCTATTGCCCATTCTTTTCCAGAGGCCAGAAAGGTACAAACATAAAATAAACCATAATTGATCGTTCGATCCAGCAGTTGTTCAGAATTAACCAGGCTGGCGAGTTTAGTTTTGACTTGTTTATAAATATCTTTATTACCCGCATCAATGATATGACGCTCATAAAAATGCAACAACCTGCCCATCATTTTTAATAGATGAAGGGGGATAGAAATAGCAGCCCTGAGTTTTTTTAAATTCAGATCATTGACAGATCCCCTACCATAAACTACATAAGAATCAAAATAAGATTGAAGATTATGAACAACCATCTCATATCGACGAATTTCTACTTCATTGATCTTCTCGGGAACAATGTCTTTTAATTTTTGAATGGAATATGGCTCATCAAATTTGTGCTGCTCAAACTCTTTAGCTATATTCAAATAATCATTGGCAATTTTAACATAATTTTTTTGGAGTTCATTTTTATCCAGACCATCAAAATCTTCATCAATATCAAATTCCAGTTGATCCGTGGCAGACAATCTAGGATAATATTCCCAATCAAGATTTTCCGGTACTTTCAGTCCCAGCCTGTTAGCTTCAGTTAATATAGTTTCTGCAAGATTAACAAGTGTTTGTGTGATCAATTTATGCGTCAAGAGGCCCTCTTGTTCAAAAGATTCCGGCTTGTCAATAAGATATTGCTGAAGGCGATTGGTGATATGTTTCTGAGAACATCCTGCAAGACTTAAATGTCGTACTGTTGCTGCGAGTTCTCGAAAATAATACCATTCTTTGTTTGATTTTGCGTTATGAAAATCTAAAAAATCTTCAAGTAAATGAGAGGTGGAAATCAAGCGAGAATAGAGTTTTTTGGTAAAAATATCATTTTTCTTTGAAAACTGACGGATATGAACAAATGTTACCAGGAACTCATAGGAAAACAGGCTGGCCTTTTCTGCAAAGGAAAGTTGATCCGTAGAATTTTTAGAAAATTTGGTTTCTTTGGGTTGAAAATCATATATCTTACCAATCATTTCAAATAGTTCGCTCTTCAACTGATCGTAAAAAGATAACTGATATTCCATGTTTTCTTGAAATTTTTGCCAGAGTTTTTGCATATTAAAACATATCTTTCTCTGTTTCCTGTATCAGGGTATCAATTCTTTTTTGAAGCGTTTCAGGAAGCCCCTGGATATCAATATTAAGAAAACCACGAACAATTGTAGAAACCGCTGTTTCTTCATCCAAACCGCGAGCCATCAGGTACTCAACTTCTTCAGGGTCAATTTTCCCAACAGCCGCTTCATGAGACATTTCCACTCCTGGAACATATCCTTCTATCTCAGGAATGGCATGCATTAGCCCTTCGGCCAAAATCAATCCTTTACATTCCAAATGAGCCCTGATTTTAGGGGCTTTTCCGATAAGACTGCCACGCGCAATGATTGTACCGCCTGATACGATGGCTCGTGAAATAATTTCTGCTCGAGATTCAGGTGCGTTTAATATTACCCTGCCCCCCATATCAATATGGCTACCTTCTGTTGAAACAATAACGCTGTTTAAGCGTGCGACAGCTCCAGGGCCATTTAAGATGGTTGTGGGATACATTTGAAGTGTTCCGGCCGGATGAAGACAAATATAGTTAGAAACAAAGACCCCACCTTCTTCAACAAAAACAGTTGTCCTGGGCCGGACATCTACATGCTTTCCCCAGTCATGGATCATGGTGAAAGATAGAGTCGCATTTTTTTTAACATAAAATTCAGAAACACCAATATGAAGCCCTGTATTCAGGTGAGGCGCTGTTGAACATCCGGTCACAATTTTTAAATCAGAGCCTTCCTCAGCAATAACAAGATTATGTACATTTTGAGATAATCGATCGGTTGAAATATACAGACAGGACTGAATGGGTTGTTCTGTTTTTACACCAGCCTGAGCGCGAATAAAATAACCATCATGGGGATTCAATCCCACCCTTGCTGTGTATTTATCCGTGTCAACAGCAACGCCTTTCCATATATATTGATCAATATCTTTGATATCTGTAAGCGCCTGAGAATATTTCATTATGTCAATCCCTTTTTGATGGGAATGACAATGAATCACAGAATGATCTTTCTGGATAAAGGTGGCAGGGGCCTCACTCTGTGTATCGATTCCAACATCCAAAAATCGGGTAACATCTTTTTTATCAACATTTGAAAGCTGATCCAGATAATGATGATCAGTGGATTGATCAATATATTGATCCAGGTTAAGATTCTTCCCCAAAGCTGCTTGTTTATCTTTTGCCTGATCGGCTTTTTGATTTAGTAATTCATGCATTCCACACACTCCCTATAACCATATTCATCAATCCATTTTAAAATTTCACGGGCATTTCTACGGCAACACATGACACCATCAAATAAAACCTGGCCTTTATCTGCTGTGATATAATTAAGGATATGTCCGGTATGGGTAATCACCAATGCTGATTTACGATTTTCTCGAACAATATCTTTGTGTTTTTTAGGTGTTATCATGGGCATCTTTTTGATCCCGCGATGAAGCAACATGTTAATCGCTTCCCCAACAATTGCCATGCTTTCTAAATCAACCCCTGACTCAGGTTCATCCAAAAGAATCAAGTCAGGTTGCTGCGCCATCAATTGAAGCAGCTCTGATCGTTTAATTTCACCACCGGAAAGCCGGTCATTGACATCACGATCCAGAAATTCTGTTGCAAGCAATTGTTCAGCAGCTTTTTCAATATCAATGGTTACTTCTCGATGACACATTTCAACAATGGTACGTGTTTTTAATCCATTGATTGTAGGGGGTCTTTGAAACGCTACACCAATTCCCAAGCGCGCACGTTCATGAACGGGTAAATTCGTGATGTCTTCACCCTTATAAATAATTTTGCCGTGGGTCACTGTATATCCTGAGAATCCCATAATGGTCATCATCAGACTGGTTTTTCCTGATCCATTTGGACCAAATAAAATATGGGTTTCCCCTGAAGGTATTTCCATATTGATTCGATTCAGAATCTGTTTACCTCCAACTTCAACACCTAAATCTTCAATGACTAGCATGAATGATACCTTTATATACATGTTTAAAATCTCGTCAGACATTATTCTCGAACAGGTTTTAGAAAGGACGTCTGACGCGTTGAGAATAAAACACTAAGGAATGCTCGAAAAATAAGTCCCCATTTTAATTTCGGAGACACGATCCTTGATTCGATGAATAGTGGAGTCCTAAAGCTTTAGCTTTGGGAGTTCCTTAGATTTTCAATACGTTATTTTTCTGTAACTCCCAAAGCTAAAGCTTTGGGACTCCAATCTAAAATGAGGAATTTATTTTTCGAGTATTCCTAAAACACTAAAATAATGATTAGTGCGAAAAAAAGGTCAAAGTAAGCCATAAGCCGAATTCTGTTCTGGTTGATGACAACCAGCGACGATCATTCATCTAAGGATGCCAATTACTCGACATCTCATGCGACCTACCCGAAAACTCGAACGGGCCATTCTCAAGCGTTTCCCTATTTGGTCTTGCACCGGGTGGGGTTTACCAAGCTTCTTCGATCACCCGAAGAACTGGTGAGCTCTTACCTCACCGTTTCACCCTTACCTGTTTGAATTCAATAAAGAATTCATCATCGGCGGTTTGCTTTCTGTTGCACTTTCCTTCACGTCACCGTGACTCCACGTTATGGAGCACCCTGCCCTAAGGTGTTCGGACTTTCCTCTAAACAGATATGTTTAGCGATCGTCTGGCTGACTTTGACCAATAAAATTTAAATAGTCAATGGTTAATTATAATTCTTCATCCCGCCATGTTAAAAAACGTTGACATGTCAGACAATATTGAATGTCTTGTGTTTTTCTGAGCTCTATGACATATTGCGCTGGAATATTTGTATGACAGGCGCTACATGTTCCTTTTTCAACAAATCCTACAGCAACACCTTGTCCAACTTTTCGTAAAAAAGTATATCGACTCAGCACATTTTTCGGCACTTGATCAGCAAGTGATTTTCTTTCTGTTTCCAAAGCACTAAACCGTTGCTCAATATCTTTTCGCTGAACCTCATAAGTCTTTTTTTCCTTATTCAGTCGTTTCTGCAAGTCTTTTAACTTTTCTTTTTCTGTTGTTAAGGCTCCTGACGAAGACTCCATTTCATACAAGCATTTGATAACTTCTTCTTCTAAAACAGCATTTTTCTTTTCCGTGTCTTCTATTTCTTTGAGTAATGCCTGATATTCTTTATTTGATTTAATGGATTTTGTTTTTTCTCGGCTTCGCTTAATATGGGCTTCATTATCTCTGATATCTGATTCATATGTTCGTTGTTTTTTTTCAAATGTTTTGATCAGATTTTCAGCGTTAGCCTGTTGGGCTTCAAGAGATGCGATCTTCGCTTCTAAATCAAGAATACTTTGGGGAGAACTTTTGAGTTGACTTGCAAAGGACTCATATTGAAGGTCAATATCTTGAAGTTGACATAGGATTTTAATAATATTATCCACATTACCTCTCTTTTTTCAATGATCAATAGTCAATGGTCAATGGTCAATGGTCACTATTCTTTGTTATTTGAAAAGGACTTTGCTCAATTGGACACGGCATCACTTCAACCGGCCAGTTACGGGTATCCAGAATATTTTGTAATTTTGGTATGATATGATCGATAAATAAATGTTCAGTTTCAAAATGACCGACATCAATAGCTCCTATTTGATGCGCTTCAATATTCCGTGCATCATGATATTTTAAATCACCGGTTACATAAGCCTGAACTCCCAGTGCAAAAATGTTTTTCAGCAAACTTCCCCCACTGCCTGAACAGACCGCCAATCGATGGATAACCAGATTCGGATCACCAATCATTCGAACATATGAAAGATCTAACGTTTTATTGATCATATCTGCAAGTTCTTTTAATATCATTGGTTCACTTAATTTTCCCACCCGTCCAATACCTTGCTCTGAAGGTGCATTCTTTAACGAGTAGATGTCATAAGCCATGGTCTCATATGGATGATATTCTTTAACATAACGAATAATTTCAGGAACATCTTTTAAAGATATGATTGTTTCAATGCGGCATTCTTTGATATGTTCAAGTTGTCCCTTTTTTCCTAAAAAAGGACTTGCTGACTTTCCAGGTTGAAATGTTCCCACGCCTTCGACTCTAAAAGAACATTTTGAATACTGACCAATAACGCCAGCATTTTTTTCAAAAAGAGCATTTAAAATGTCTTGTGTATATGATTGGGGGACAAAGAGTACCAGCTTTACGGATGTTGACGTTGCATCAGGAACGATAGGATGAATCTCTTTCATGCCAAGCTTTTTCGCAAGAATATCATTGATACCATGACTGACTTTATCTAAATTGGTATGTGCAGCGTAAATAGCAATTTTATGCTGGATGGCATCAGCAATCGTTCGGCCCACCGGATCGGCAAGATTGACACAAGACAGTCGATCAAACAAAAGTGGGTGATGGGTGATAATAAGGTCTATTTTTTGTTCTATGGCCGATTGAATAACTTCAGGCAAAGGATCCAGGGCCATCCAGACACGGCGTACCGTCCATTTGGGATCGCCGACCTGAAGGCCAATGTTGTCCCAAGATTCAGCTAAATCGGACGGTGCAATGGTATTCATTGCACCGATAATGTCGTTTACCGTTATCAGCATTGAATATTCCTGGAGTTAATCGGGCGGGATTGTTTGAGTATATAAAACTGTATATTTGCATAGGATAAAAACCAAAAAATAATGGGCCCACCTGGGATCGAACCAGGGACCTACCGGTTATGAGCCGGTGGCTCTGCCAAGCTGAGCTATAGGCCCTAAATAATAAAAAAGATCATCGCTTTTTAGCGACAACTTACAGAAATGTCAACATCTAATTACATTTCTATAAAACTCTTTAGTTTTTTACTTCGCGTTGGATGCCTGAGCTTCCTGAGTGCTTTGGCTTCAATTTGACGAATACGCTCACGTGTGACTGCAAAATCTTTACCCACTTCCTCAAGTGTATGATCGGCCTTTTCGCCAATGCCAAATCGCATCCGAAGCACTTTTTCTTCTCTTGGTGTTAAAGTGGCCAGTACACGTCGCGTTTGTTCCGCCAAATTCAAACTAATCGCGGCATCAGCCGGTAAAATAAACTTTTTATCCTCAATAAAATCCCCCAAATGGCTGTCTTCTTCCTCACCAATTGGCGTTTCCAGTGAAATCGGTTCACGGGCAATTTTTAATACCCGTCGCACTTTGTCCAGAGGGAATTCCATTTTTTCAGCAATTTCTTCGGGGGTAGGTTCTCGTCCCATTTCTTGAACCAGATATCTGGAGGTACGAATTAGTTTATTGATGGTTTCAATCATATGGACCGGAATACGAATGGTTCTGGCCTGATCAGCAATGGCTCGTGTGATCGCCTGCCGAATCCACCACGTTGCGTATGTGCTGAATTTATAACCGCGTCGATATTCAAATTTATCTACAGCCTTCATCAAACCAATGTTACCCTCTTGAATTAAATCTAAAAATTGAAGGCCTCTGTTGGTATATTTTTTAGCAATGCTGACAACCAATCTTAAATTCGCTCTAACAAGTTCTGATTTGGCCAACTTTGTATTTTGACGGCCGGAATGAACAGCGTTCATTACCCGTTTTAATATTTGATTATTGGTTTTGATCGTTTTTTCCTGGACCTGGATCTGATCATTAATGCCTTCAGCATGGGCAAAAGAGTCTGTAAAAGCCGCTGAGTTTTCAGTCTGCGTTGCGATCCACTCTTCAAAGGAAGATTCTTCTGTCCAAAAGGCGCGAAGTTCAGAAATCGTGAGGGTCATTTGTGCTGCACAATCACTTAAGTCCCTGTTTTTTTTGTCAAACCAATTAATTTGTTGTTTTATTTGCTGCTCTATTAAATCAATCACTTCACTTTCAAGTCGCCAATCTTTCAACAATTTGAATATTTTTTTATTCCTGCGATTGATACATCGCCTGACCCGCCGTCGTTCTTCGCGGTCAATGGGAGGACCAAAAAGAATTTCACGATACTGTTTGTTTTCCTCGTGAATACTTTTTACCTCCTTAATGGCACTGACAAAATTCTCCACCTGAAAAGACTCATCAACATATGTGTCGCCTTCGTCAACATCGCGAAGAACATTTTTCAAGCGAATTTCGCCTTCACCCAATTGTTCACCCAGTAAAATGATATTTTCAATACCTATCGTTGTTTCTAACAGTGCTTTTAAGACTTCTTGCTCGCCAGTTTCGATTTTTTTAGCAATTTCAATTTCACCCTCACGACTCAACAGGCCAATAATGCCCATCTCTCGAAGATACATTTTAACAGGGTCTGGAACCGATCCATAATCAGATAATGAAGAAGGAGTATTATCTGTTACAACAGGTTTAACTGTTTTCTTTAGCGTCGGGGATTCCGTTGATTTTTTGGTATTATCAACAATCGAAATATTCATAGATTGAAACATTAAAAGTGTTTCTTCTATTTTTTCTGGTGATGTCAAATCATCCGGCAGCGCTTCATTGATTTCATCATAAGTCAGCGAGCCGTGAGATTTTCCTTTATCAATCAGCGCCATGATTTCTTTTTTAAGGGTTTCTTTGCGCCGTGTTGTTTTTTTCACTGTTTTTTTCACTGTTTTTTTGGCCATATGATTATGTCCTCCGGCAGAGAAAAAAGAATTTTATAATAAATGGCAGAGTTGACTTTGTAAATACTCGACCAGTTTATGATCCTGTTTTTTTTCAGCCATTTCTATTTCAGCAAGCAATCGATGCCTTTTATTCGCATGGATACGTCTTTCAAACTGATGAATCTGTGAAAGACATTGCTGCTGAGTCCATTTTTGTTCAATCATGGATAAAGATACAATAAGATCTTGTTGCTCCTGAGAATTCACCTGATGAATCAATTGATTGGGATCAAAGGGTGAAGATTGCTGCAGAATCAAATTGCCAATTGTTTGTAATTGAGGATCTTCAAATGCATCCAGTATGCCATGCGTTTCAATATGATCATGAATATCATTGCAATGTAACATCATTGCTATGATTTGATTTTCCAGACGACGTCCGCTGTCTCCTTTCGAACGATGGTTCGATAGTTGTTGATTTTGTGCTGGTGGTCGGGGCACCAGTTTATGAATTTCAGAAACAATCGCTGATTCGTCAACATTCAGTTTTTCAGCAATTTCTTTAATATACAAAGATCGAACGACGGCATCATCAATCTGTGACAATAATGGTTTAATCTCATTAATGACAGTAATTTTTCCTTTGATAGAGTCGCCGTGTGTTTTCAAAGATGCATCAATCAAAAAAGCCATCATGCCAAAAGCATTGTTTGATTGTTCCAAAAACCGCTCTGTTCCCCATTGAGTCAGAAACGTATCCGGATCATGGCTGTCAGGTAAAACCATCACCTGGGCATCAATCTGTTCTTTCAAGAAAAGAGCAATGCTGCGCTTTGCTGCCTGAATACCTGCCTGATCCGAATCAAACACCAGTGTCATATTTTTTACAAAACCTTTTAGTAATCGAATATGCTGCGCTGTCAATGCTGTGCCCAATGTCGCCACAACATTCGGTATGCCGTGTTGGAACATGGCCAATAAGTCCATGTAGCCTTCAACAATAAAAACATGATCTTGTTTACGACAATAATTTTTGGTTGCATTCAA
>PEAL01000072.1 GCA_002753725.1 Deltaproteobacteria bacterium | reverse complement strand
ATACAGTTGCATTGTCTGAAGACATCCCCTCAGCATCGATGGCCATATAAAGAAATGAATCAGAACCCGTATAATTTAAAATGGGTGTGTATGAGAATGTTCCTTCTGCTTCATTGAGGATTTGAACCGTACCATGTGAAGGATAGTCAACAATTGAAAACGTACACTGCGTATTTTCAGCATCTGTGACAATCAATTTGTCTTGCAGGATATGATCTTCTAAAAGCGTTTTATTGATATTTTCTACAATCGGTTGATCGTTCACCGGTGTAATCACAATAGAAAAGGAATGAAGGTCTGTGGATAATTCTCCGTCACTGACCATAAATTGAAAACTATCTTGAATCGTTTCATCACCAAAATGACGGTATGAAATGATTCCATTGGAGAGATCAGTCTGAGTAAAGGTACTGTCTACAGATAATTCACCGGTATCACTTTTTAATTGGCCATTTACAGGTAATACTTTGATGGAATAAACCAATGCATCAGCATCTGTATCAGGGTCATCCACTTGAAGCATTTCTATGGTTAAAGCTTTTTCTGTATCTTCAGATAGTGTCAGACCTGTATTCTTAACCACTGAAGGCGTATCATTGACCGGTGTAATTTGAATGGATACAGTTGCATTGTCTGAAGACATCCCCTCAGCATCGATGGCCATATAAAGAAATGAATCAGAACCCGTATAATTTAAAATGGGTGTGTATGAGAATGTTCCTTCTGCTTCATTGATGATTTGAACCGTACCATGTGAAGGATAGTCTACAATTGAAAACGTGCATTGCGTATTTTCAGCATCTGAAACCATCAGAGTGTATTGTAGAGTATGATCTTCTAAAATCGTTTTGTTTATATTTTCTACCATCGGTTGATCGTTCACCGGTGTGATCACAATAGAAAAAGAATGAGGGGCTGTAGACAATTCGCCATCACTGACCATGAATTGAAAACTGTCTTCAAATTTTTCATCACCCAAATGACTGTATGAAATAAAACCACTGGCAATTTCCGCCTGTGTAAAGGTGCTGTCTACAATCAATTTTTCAGTATTTTTTTCCAGTTGGCCGTTTACCGGTAATACCTTGATGGAATAAATCAAAAGATCGGAATCTGTTTCAACATCATCCGCCTGAAGCATTTCTTTGGTGATAACTTTTTTTCTTCCTTCATAGACTGTCAGTCCGGTATTTTTTACAATTGAAGGCTTGTCATTGTCCGGTGTAATTGAAATGGATATGGTTGCAGTGTTTGATGTTAGGCCTTCTGAGTCGATAGCCCGATAGGTAAATGTATCTAAGCCATTATCATTTTGAAAGGGCGTGTATGAGAATGTCCCATCATTTGATAGATGAATATTGCCATGTATAGGATTGGTTTCAATGTCAAACGTACATGGTTTTTCTTCTGGATCCATGCACGTCAAAATGGCTTCAAAAGAAGTATCTTCCAGTGTTGTAAGAGTAACGTCTTTTGCAACAGGGGCTTCATTGACCGGTTGAATGGTCATTGAAAAAATAACTTCCGTATATGCCTGTCCATCACTCAATTGACAGATAAAAGCATCGCTGGTTGTTTCGCTGTCATCATGAATGTAGACAATATTCAGCTCATCAATATCGATTTGAGTAAAAATATCATTAACGTGTAAATCAAGACCCTTTTTTTGTAATTGTCCATTATCCGGTATGACTGTCAGGGTATAGACCAGACTGGATCTTGCGGTATCCTCATCGCTGGCATCCAACATAGAACTTGTCAGAGTGATACTGCTGCCTTCTAATACAGTGGCGCCGGTATTGGTGGATATTTTAGGAGCGATATTGACATGATAAACATCAATGGTGAACACTTTCGTTTCACTGATTGCTTTGAACGTATTGGTAGCATCATCAATAAAAACAGTCAGCTCAACCTTACCCAGTTGATCAGAGTGATGGGTAAGCGTTAAGAAGATATCTGTGTTCACTGGAACTTGATATGTATGACTATTGGCTTGATATTGAAGACCTGCTGCCGTAATTTCAATATCAGAGAGTGCAATGATATCTGAATTGGATGATGTCAGCCAAAATTTTAATGGGGTATCGGTGTCTTTGTCATCAATATTAAACTGAAGGTCAGCCGACTTTTTTTCTTCAAGAGAAATATCTTTGGAAGAGATGGCGGTTGCCTCAGGGGATTGGTTTAATGCATCGCTGTAAAAGGTGTCCTCATGATCCTGAATGATCAACGATGTTGGGTCAATATCATCTGTGCCAAAGTTTGTTCCAATAACAATGGCTGAATTATGGTATGTTTGATTATCTTGAATTTTTATATCCGAATATGAACCACCCTGAGCAAATCCAAATTGAGAAAGGGTATTTCCCGTGACTGTCACGCCATCTGCCCAGACTTGAATACCATTGATACCATTATAAACACTGTTGTTTTGAATAATTGAGTTTCTGGCATCAAAATTGGCCAGACGTTCTACATGGATAGATGCGTAATCCCAATCATCGCCCCAGTCGCCGCCAATGTTACAGTGATGGACGGTATTATCAGAAACAAAGGTATTTGCCCCACAAACATTGATACCACTGTATTCAATATATGAAATGGTATTACCGGTAATTTCAACGCGATCAGCGGCACCGGTTCCATCGTATTCTGTTCGAATACCATCTTTGCAGCTGCTTATACTATTTTGAGAAATAATGGCTTGTGAACGGGTCAGTATTGCAAAGCTTCTGACATTTTTAACTGTATTGTTTGAAATTATTCCACCGGGGCCGATATCCATTAATATTCCGATATTTCCACCGGTAATGCTGTTATCTTGTATGTGTGTATTTTCAGAGAGAACAGTGTCATAATGAAAGCAGGCAATACCATCGGCAGCATCGCCATTAATAATGGTGTTCGAACTGATTTCAACATCGTTATTCCCCACATGATTTAAGATAGCGATTTCTTTTGAAGAATAAATGGTATTATATAAAATTTTGACAGCATGTCCTTCCCCATTCACATAGCCATTTCGAATACCAAAACGTTTGGAATTTTTGATAATATTGTATTGAACCTCTGCCCCTGGGCCACTGGCAATCATCACAGCCGAGGTACCAATTTTTTGATTTTCATTGGAAACATTAACTGTTGAGGCATCAATGGTAAAACCACTCACTTTTACACCGCTGCCCAATGTATTGATAAAGACTTGTCCGACAATAATGGACGCATTGTCTCTGTCTGTTTCTCCTGATGGATTATTGGCGTCGTGTGCGCCAATTAAATGAATCACCTTCGTGGGACAGGCAGGTGCGTTATTTTTTGAAAAAGGCCTGCCATCACCGGGTATGGACCAGTAATCACCAATGGTCACTGTTTCCGTGTAGCGCCCTGGCAAAACACGAATGGTTGCACTCAAGGGTGCAGGATTTATTGCATCAATTGCATTGATTGCTTCCTGAATACTTGCATATATATTATTTGTGTATATGCATCCTTCTGAGCAAACAGTCATTTGAGTTGCGTTCAATACAGAAACGCAGCAAAAAACAGCAAGCAATGCCCATAAGACAGAAACAGCAGCCGTTTTAATTCTTTGTTTTACCGGATAAGAACGTGAATAAGCCATTTTTCCTCCATCAAGTTAATCCATCAAGTTAAAATAAAATAAAATTAAATAAAATAAATTAAATTATAGTTATATCTTTAATAGACACAATAAATACGTTTTTCTTACATTTTTTTTTATTTGTGAAAAGCAAAAATATTAACCCGCTGAATAATGATAATTAAACATTAAAATTTTTCTTTATGCCATATTCTTTCATCTTTTTCAAACAGAATTAGGATGTATAGGATTTATAGGATTTATAGGATTAAGAATTAGGATGTATAGGATTTATAGGATGTATAGGATTTATAGGATTTATAGGATTTATAGGATTAAGAATTAGGATGTATAGGATGTATAAGATTTATAGGATTCATCCATTCATCCATTCGTTCATTCGTTCATCCATCCTTTCATCCTTTCATCCTTTCATCCTAATGGATCATAGGCATTTCGAACTCCTTCACCCACAAAAACACCCAATAACATCACCACAAACAATGACAGAGATGGATACACGATTAACCACCATGCCCATCGGAAGGCCTGTGCCTGAGCGAGCAGTTCTCCCCAACTGGGTGTGGGAGGCGGAAGTCCAAAGCCCAGATAATCCAATGCTGCAAGGGAACCAATGGCACCCACCAGGGAAAAAGGCGCAAAGGTAATAATGGGGGTTAAGGCGTTGGGTAAGATGTGATATGTCAGAATTTTCCATGTGGGAAGTCCCAGGCATTGTGCCGCTTCCACAAAAGCTTGACGGCGCAATCGAAGAAATTCTGCCCGCATATAATACGATATGCCAATCCAATTGAACATACCGTAACATATCAGCAATAATATAAAACTACGACCCAATACAGCGCCCATTAAAATCATGATATATAAAAAAGGTAATGCGCTCCATATTTCTGTTAATCGTTGACCAATAAGGTCTAACCAACCGCCATAATATCCTTGAATGGCACCCAGAAAAACGCCCAATATCATGGAGCCCACAACAAGCACCATTCCAAAGGTCATGGAAATTCGCAAGCCATGAACAATTCGTGAGAGAACATCTCGACCGGCACTGTCCAATCCAAGTGGGTGTCCGGCGACCGGGTGAAAAGGAAATCGAACATCTTCTTTTTCAAATGTTACCTTGTACGATATACCATTGATCGTAAGTTCCATAGATTCAATCATATTTTGAAACCGCATGCCAACAGCATCGATTAAACGCTTTTTTTGGGATGCGGTCAACTGAAAGGGATGACCATCAATGGCACTCCCTGACCAAAGTTCCTGGCCTGTGATAATTTTTTTCTGAGATGCAAACACCATTCGAATATCTTTTTGAATGGCAGGGGAACGCCGAAACATCAGGCGTATCCGTTCAGGGGGATGAGAACGCTTTTCATATGAGGATAAGGTTACAGAAACAAAGGTCCCCTCTTTTGTTGTCAGTTGGTATTCTTCTCTGTTTGATGATTGATTATTGAATCGTTTTTCAAGACCTGCTTTGAGTTCTTGCGGCATATGAAAAAGTTGCTCAACAGGCAAGCCTTTTAATTGATGATCGTCCATCAAAGTAAAGGGTTGCATGGTATAGGCGCGTTGAATGATCAGTGTATGTGTTATTCGGATATATCCGACAAAGGGTTGAGGCTGAAAAACTAAATCGACCGTGTTGTCTATGGGTATGGATTCAGGAACAATGCTTTCATTGGGGCCAAACGGATGTATTGGAAAAAGCATCCAATTATCTGAATTACTTTTAAAACCATCTGATTGCAGAATTTCCTTGTAGTCTGCGCGTGTATGCTTTCCGGAACCTGTAAACTGATCATCTGGATAATACCATATCAAGGGAAAAAACGATTGGCCTTCATAGCGCACATACAAAGGAATATTATTACAAATGCATTCTGAAAAAAGACTGATACTGTAAAGAACAAGCAATGCCCAAAAAGCATAATAAGCGCGTTTCATCTGCTTGAAACGCAGGATACGTTTTTGGGTAATTGGATTTTTAAACATGATACCTTGTTTCTTTTGATAAATAAATAATAAATCAAATCATTTTATTTTAAAATTTCTAAAATATTTAGAACACTTTCATATTCAGATATGATCGGTTTTTTCATAGAAAATCTCAGGTCAATGCGTCGGTTTTTTTTTTTTTTTTCAATAGTATTATCATTTTGGACCAGAGGACGGGTTGCCGCATAACCACTGACAGAAAACATAGGCTTACCATAGTTGTTTTTTAATGTTTTCAATGATGGTCCCACTTCAAGCTCCTCGGACCAAAATTTCCAGACAGCAATGGCTCGATAGGTGGATAATCCCCAGTTTCCCATTTCAAAAGATACGGCTTTACGACTATCCGTGTGCCCCTCTATAAAAATGGTGTCAATATACTTGTATCGATTTTTTTTTACAACCGCATCATACAGTGCATAACCAATATCGGCCAGTAAATCTTTCTTACTTTCAGGGACTTCATATCGCAGAGAATCAAAATACAAGCGATCATCTGGAATTCGTAAGACAGAATAATTTTCTGATATTTCAACAATAATGCCCTGTTCAGCCAGGTGATTTCGGATTTCCATTAACATGACAGCACGAATTTGATTGGCCTGTTGAATTTCCTTAATGGCATTATGAACACGGTCTTCCATATTGGATAACTTGATAATTAACAATACACAGGCCAGAATGAAAATCACCAGCAAACCGGCCATGATGTCTGAAAAAGATATCCAATACGGGTTGTCTTCATCAGGAGATACCGATCGTCGGGGTTCAAAAATACGTATCATCATCAAGCCCTATCTTGCCGCTGACTCAAAGCATCCTCGATTTCATTGACCACATCAGAAATGGTAAACACAGCATCGCGCATGGTGGTTGCAAAATCACGCGTTTGATTGTTCCATTCATCCAGTCGTTCTGTTGTTTGATGCTGAACTTGTGAGGCATAATCAGATAACAGACGGCTGACTTCCTGTTCAAGTGATGCAACATGCTGCGTGAGGGTTTCCCTGAATTGGTGATGATGTTCTGAAAACTGAATGATCCCTTCATTCGCTGTTGATGATGTTTGCTTTAGAACGTCTACGGCTTTGATAAATTCCTTTTTTAAGCCGTCCACCATAGATACGACATCTCCAACCTGTGCTGTCATTTGCGCATTTTCCTGAGTGAGTCGTTCTGTACTCAAGTTCGTTTCTTTGAGTTGTCCAGAAAAAAGTTTAACAACATCTGCCAGGGATTGTCCGAGAGCATCCAGTTTTTCTGCAACATTGTTCAAATATCCACTGGATTTTTCAATATTTGTTGCCGCAACTTCCATCACTGTTTGGTTCCGCATAACCGCATCATTCAATAGCTGACCCTGTTGCAAAATATCTTTGGATGATTTCATATTTTGTTCCGAAGATTTATTCATGCTGAGCATGAACAGTTGCAAACCTTCCCGCAGGGATGTCAGTTGTTGAGTTAAAAAGGTAATGCGTTTTTCTTCCTGATCAGCCAATTTCTGGAAGCGGTCTTCAACCTGACGCGTAAAATCACTAGCTGAGTTTTGAGTTCGAACAACCGCATCGTCAATGACAGTGCTTTGCTTGTGGGTCAGAGAATCAATCATTTCGCTCAATCGGTGGAAACGTTCGTCATCAAGTTGTATCATTGATTCATTATGCGTGTTGAGTTGCCCCAGCAAGGTTTCAATGGATTGACTCAGTTCTGTATTGAGTTTTTCTGACAGCTGACGCTGACCAGTGCTTTCCGAGCTGATGCCTTGCATAAATGAATCCAGAACTTTTGCCAGGGTATCTTCAGATGTTCGGGTTTGTCGTTGATTCAAATCATTGGCAGATCGTATAAATTGTTCAATGGCAGGTGCCATGATTTCTTTGATACCCAGTTGAACCCCCTCAGAAACCTGATGAACCGCCTCCTGCATTTTACCACCAATTTTTTCCGCCAATCCTTGAAGGGCTTCTCTGGATTCCTGATTGTGCTCTTCGATACGCATCAAGGACTGCTCTGGATTAATTCGGGGACAGAGTAATGAAATTTCATGTTGAAATCGGGTCACATCCATTCGAACATATCGTTCCACCAATTTTTCAATAAAGTTGAACAAGACACTGGTCAGCACTCCCCAGACCGAGGTTAAAAAGGCCACAGCAGCACTGCTGATCAATCGATTGATTTCATTTCCGGCAGCCTTCATGCCAGCATCGCTGAGATCAAGACCGGAAAGGCCCAGTTGAAGGCCGGAAAACGTACCAATAACACCAATGGCCGTTAAAAAACCTGGAACCGCTGCCAGAAGACGATTTTCTGTCATTCCGGGAGATAAGGATCTGGCATTGAAAAAATAGGCAGCGTCCAGGGCACGATACAATTGACGTCCATCTTTTGACACCACCAGACTGCGATCAAAATCAAGCCATAGTTCGCTAAAACCATTGGGCAATCGCTTGGCTTTATTTACAATATCACGGCGTTTTTTTACGAATTGATCAGCAGCAACCCCTTTGATCAATAATCGAAATTGGTTAATAATCATGCGGGCATTGTGCGCTTTCCAAATCACAAGGGCCAGTGCCCAGCCAAATATGCACCACAAAGCAAGGACAATTAGTGCGCTGAATCCTTCAGTACTTGAAATTTGTCCGGCCAATAATGCGCCTAAATTGGGCCATAAAAGGGCCCAGTCAAATGTTATAATTGTTGTTTCCATAATTCTGTTAATTCGCGATCAATGTTTCGCTCCTATCTTTGATTCATATATTTACCAGGATGTAAACGCATTCCTTTTTCAAGAAAAATAATCAAACATCTGGCCAAAATGAATATTTCCAATCACCTGATGACGGTATTTTTGATAAAGCGTTTTGCGGGCTTCTTCCAAATGGCGGGAGGTGATTCCATGTTTGTATGAAACCGCCGCTTCAATGTAGGCTGAAAAATGATCACAGGCATCAATCAATTGAGCATCAATGGATTGTTTCTCTGTGATGGATTGACAGGACGTTTTATGTGAATCAGAGGATGTATCCTTAAAGTGAATGTAATGAAGGATCTCCTGTTGCCATGCGGCTGGAATCAACGGCATGATTTGATCCTCAAGCATTTTATCTTCCATATCAACAATAATATTTCGTAATCCCTCAACAGACGTTTTCACCGGTGAGATAATATCGCGCGTCAGCACTTCTGGAAGATCGTGAAAAAAGCCACCATAATAAATATTTTTACGACGGTCATCATTAACGTCTATTTCCAATGCGCACAAGTAAGACAGCATGGAGACAATCAACATGTGCCCTAACACTGAAGTTTCAGGGAGCTGCGGAGACATGGTCCATCGTTTTTGAAAACGCAGTTCACCGCAAAATCCAATCAAGCGAGCTGTTTTTTTTCCTAAAAGTATTTTTTGAACGCCCAGCAGATCCATATGATCTTCAATTTCATCGTCAATCTCTTCACGCGTTTTTTCGATGGCGTATTTGAATTGATTGTAGGGATACAATAACTTGAATTCCCATTGTGTGGCCAGGTAATGAGATGCCTGTAAGATTTTTTTCTCAATGGAATAGGGGGAATCCATGAAATATCGTTTAAATCGTTCAAACAGATCTGGATGATCTTCGAACATATCCGTATGTATTTTTTCAAGCACCCATGCATTGAGTTGCGGGCCTTTTTGGCGCATCATCCGGTGAAAAATCTGGGGTTTGATATCAGTCAATGTCACACGATGTAAAAATTCAAACATAGCCCCTTCGATGAGATCAATCCAGTTGATCGGTTTTTGACGTTGAGTTTGTTCGAATTTTGCCAGGACATAGGCAATTAATACTTTATGTGCTTGTTTGTCTAACTCTGTCAAAATAACAGGACACACGTGATCATTCCATCGTCGAATAAACGCTGCTTCAAAAAAAAGTGTGATTAATCCTTTTGAGACCATATGGCAGTATGACCTATTGTTTGTATTTTTTTAATTTATTTTTCAAAAGAAATAAAAGCATATCATAATGTTCCGCGAATTTTCCATCTTTATTTTTTTGTCTATATGCACAATATCCCCCAATGACGTAGGGGCAACCCCCTGTGGTTGCCCTTTTACCAATTGAACAATATCCCCCGAATGCATAACATGGGGATTGACATCATGGGGATTGGCGTCATGGGGATTGGCGTCATGAGGATTGGCGTCATGAGGGCAGGGCAAGGGCAGGCACAGGGGCCTGCCCCTACCGTATTTTTTTATTTCGATAATTCCGTGGATGTGATTTGGCATAACCACAAATTCATGGATATTAAATCCATTACCTATATCTTTCCCCGCTCCTGAGCGATTTTCATATACGTTTCAGCGCCGGAAGCCGGGGGGGCATATAGTTGGTCATTGCTTTTTTTCTGTAAAGTGATCGCATCTGTTGGGCAGGTTGTAACACACAATCCGCATCCGATACATCTGTCTAAATCGATATTGGCAAGACTGTCACTGATCGTAACCGCTTCAACCTGACATCGGTCAATACACGTTTCACATCCTGAACATTCATCCTGGTTTACTTCAGCATAATAGTTACTTTTAACAAAGTCAGCAGGTTTGGGTTGCATTTTTACACTTCGAAGAACACCGCAGCAATCACCACAACATGAACACATACCACCGATCTTCCCTTTTGTATTGAAAGGCTGCATCACCAGTCCGGCTTCTTCACCTTTTTTCAATATTTCAAAAGCTTCTTCCTTTGTTATAAATCGGGCCATACCATTGTCTACATAATACTGACCATGACTGCCAAAGGTAAAACAGACCTCCTCTGGTTTTTCACAATTATTTCCTGTCATCTTTGACCATCGCCGACAGATACAGGGTGCAATGGCGATTTTATCATTTTCTTCAATAATATTAATGACATCATCATAGGGAGCCACA
This sequence comes from Deltaproteobacteria bacterium, assembly GCA_002753725.1. Taxonomy (GTDB): domain Bacteria; phylum Desulfobacterota; class Desulfobacteria; order Desulfobacterales; family Magnetomoraceae; genus Magnetomorum. The sequence continues at coordinate 8,336 of PEAL01000072.1, read as the reverse complement.
GGAAGTTCCGGAGATATGGTTTTATTGATGGGGATTGTCCTTAAGATCGGAGTTTTATAAGATTGAATTTGTTTTCCCAGCGATGTTTCATAGTAGGTCTTACTGAGCTGGGCAAAGGATTTGTCCATTCGATTCACCTGATGCTCAAAAATGCCAACAATAAAAGGAACAGCCGCATAGCGATATAAGTCTCCTTTTCTATGCCTGAAAAGCAGTCCTCTTTTTGCCATGTCTTCCAATTTTTCTCTCAATTCGTTGACATCTTTGCCTGTTTTTTCAGAAACGTCTTCAGGAGATTGAAGCATGGGCGTCATTTCAAGAAACAATTCTGCGTCTGATTCTGAGAATAATTTTTTAAGGACTTCAATCTCAATACCACTTTCTGTTTCCGGAAAAGGTGCCATCATATCAAGGCGTTCACGTACTTTTTCAAATAGTGTTGTCATTGTTTGTATATCTCCTTTAAATATTTTTTTCGAGGGTCATAAGCTATTTATATTTCATTACCGCATCACCAATTGAAACTCTCGCAAGATGGGTTGATGTTCCAGCCAATTGTGCGAATTTGCTGTTTTGCAATACCTGTTCTGAAAAATGATTGCTATGAAAGACTTGGCCACCTAAAATGTCCATACTCTTGCTGGCAACTTTTTCGGCTGTTTCTGTACAAAAAACTTTTGCACAGTGATTGAGTATTTGTTTTTCAGGATCATTTGTGTCAAGGGCCCAGGCAGCTCGAAAAGCCAGAAGTTCGGCTGTTTGTTTCAGTGTCAACATTTCTGCCAGAGAAAAGCCGACAGCTTGATGGACAAACATAGGTTTGTTTTCAGATCGATGTGTTTTTGCAAAGGACGTTGTTGTTTGGATACATTGATCCATCATCCCCAAAGAACAAGCGATGTATGCCATGTTTTCATACCATTGAATGCGTGAAATCAAACGATCCAATGGAACAGGAGAAATCATCTGAGCTTGATCCACTTCACAATTGTTCAAATGAATGGTTGCCATCACAAGTTCGGGAAATATTCGGGTATTGGAACGGGATTCAATGTCCAGCCCTTCTGCTTTGGATGGGACAAAAAAGACAGCCCCTTTGTCATTGAGATTTCCGGTAATGGCTATCCAGTCAGCGATACCTGCATTGATGACGCAATCTTTGCGACCGGTTAAAAGAATTTTTTGATCAACCACCTGCGCAAGAACTGTTGATGTGTGTGTATCTGTTTCTACAAAGTCCTCGCAACTGGCAACGGTACCAATAATTTGTGGGTCAGGAAGATTGTCAATATGCAATGAATTGAGCAATTTTTTCCGTTGATGCTCATCGCTTGCCCCTTTGATGAGTTCATTAAAAATGCGGCAACTGTATTCCACACCGAGAAACAGTGATGGCTGACAACGCGAAAAAATTCTCATCATCTCCAATGTATTGACATGTCCTTTGCCTGTTTTGTCCTGATGCCCATCTAAATATCCAAGGGGGAACAGATTTTTTTGAAGGGTCTGAAGTGTTTTCTGGATGTCTTTTTCTGTTTGAAGCACGCCGGGTTCAAGGACATTTTTTTCTTTTGTCAGCGCGGATTCCATTTCCTGAAAAAGTTGTTTTTCCTGGTCTGAGAATGAAAAATTCATGATATACCTCGAGATATTTACATAAGTTTTGAAATAATCTTTTTTTGAATATCTGATGTTCCGCCACCGATGGGTGCAAGACGGCTGTCTCTGAAAATCATTTCCATTCCGTATTCATGGCAATATCCGTAACCGCCATGAATGAGCATGGCATCATTGACAGGGCCCAGACTCCAATCCCCCACAAATAGTTTGGCAACCGCAGCCTCCAGATGGTTGACCGGTTGTCCCTGGTCTTTGCACCAGGCAATGCGATAGATGAGAGATCGAGCAGCCTCTGTAAAAATTTTCATATCTGCGATTTTATATTTGGTGGCTTGAAAATGGCTGATGGGTCGATTGAATTGAATACGCTTGGTCGCATAGGCGGCACTCTGGCGCATGGCATAAGTCATGCCGCCGACAAAAGGGGCCATCAATGCACTTCGATCCCATTCTACTGTTTGCATGGCGTAAAAGAATCCCATCCCTTCCTGTCCCACAAGATTATCAGCAGGAATACGACAATTATTGAAAAACAATTCACTTGTTTGAGACGTTTTCACCCCCATTTTTTTGAGCGGTGCTCCAGGGGAAAATCCTTTTGTCCCTTTTTCAACAATAAATGCAGAAATACCTTCATGCTGTTGTTCCGGGTTGGTTTTGGCATAAACAAGAATAACATCAGCAATCGGTCCATTGGTTATAAAAATTTTGCTGCCATTAAGTACATAATGATCACCATCACGCGCAGCATTTGTTTTCATGGACGCCACATCAGAACCGGCATCAGGTTCTGTCAGTCCCATGCAACCAATCCATTCGCCAGATATCAAGCGGGGAAGATATTTTTTTCGATGAGCATCCGTGCCATGACAAAAAATTGTGTCTGCACATAAAAAGCTATGCGCACCATAGGCCAATGTTAAACCGCCATCAACGCCAGCCTCACCCAACGCTTCGCCTGCAAGAACTGTGGTAAGGACATCAGCGGCACCGCCTCCAAATTCTTCTGGAAAATGAAGGCCTAACAGACCAAAATCGCCCATTTTTCTGAAGGACTCAAAATCAAATTCACCTTTGATTTCATGCTCCTGAACCCGGGGGACAATTTCTTTTTTGGCAAAGCGAATCACTTCTTTCTTAAACATGCGTTGCATTTTTGTTAATTCAAAATCCATTATTAACTCCATTTTCCATGATTGATTACTTAAACATTGCAATGGATATGGTCACAATGGGGATTGCAATTTTTAGGTAATCATTATTTTTCTCCACACTCAATTCGATTTCGTCCATTTTCTTTAGCCAGATACAAACATTCATCCGCCCGTTTAATCATTGATGCCGCAGAGTCATTTTCATGTTCAATGGCCCCAATACCACCACTGATATTTACATGAAGATTGTCATGATCCCAGGTGAGGGCTTCAATATTTTTACGAATTCGTTCACTGGCAATAAAGCACCCATGACGATCTGTTTTTCGCATGACCACTAAAAACTCTTCCCCACCATAGCGACCAATAATATCAATCTCCCGCAAAGCCTCTTTTATCGTGTTGGTGACTTCTACCAAGACATCATCACCCACCTGATGACCATAGGTGTCATTGATGCTCTTAAAATGATCAATATCAAACATGGTAATGGTAAGGGGATCGCCATGTCGCTGAGCAGCACAGATTTCGTTATTCAGGCGGTCGATGATATGACTGTGATTGAAAATACGTGTTAAACTGTCGGTTACAGCCAATTTTTCAAGGATACGATTTTTGCCTTCCAGCTCATCAATGAGATTTAAAATGACATCCCTGTTTTTTTTCAATTCAACGTGGGTTTTGACCCGAGCCAAAAGTTCGGTGGCATTGAAGGGTTTGGTGATATAATCCACAGCACCCAGCTCAAATCCTTTGACAATATCATCTGTTTCAGACTTGGCTGTCAAAAAAATAATAGAAATGTCACGTGTCGAGTCTTGTTCTTTTAAACGGCGACAAACCTCGTGTCCATCAATACCAGGCATCATGACATCCAGCAAAATCAAATCCGGAGAAATATTTTTAAGAACGTCAATGGCCTGTTGACCGTTAGTGGCTACAGCAATTTGATACTTACTTTTTCGTAAGATGCTTCCCAGTACTTGAAGGTTCTGTGGTAAGTCATCAACGATGAGTATCAGTGCCTGTGAATTATCATAAGATTGTATTGAACTCATATGCGCTATTCTTGTTTATTATATATGATTTTAAAGTAAAAATTTGTATAACTCATTGACTAAAAAGTCAACAGGATTTAATATTACTTTGTTTTGAAATGATTTGAAACAGAATGCATATTTCCCGCCAATTTGTATCTTATGTAAAATTTAGATAGAAAGTCATTACATTTAAAAAACATGTTACCTGATTTTAAATTAGAAATTGGAGATAAAGCCCTTTTTGAATCCAAAGAAAAATTGGGTCGAGGCTTGGAATCTCCTGGCTCATCGTTGTTTCTGAAAGCTGAAACCCTTGAAGGTGTTTTTGGGCTCATCCTTTTGCTGGGTGTCAATTACTTTTGGTTTGAAGATAACCCTGGATTTTTAGAGATACATCCTCATCCTTACTGGTTTGTTCTATTGCCTATTGCTGTTCGATATGGTTTTACGGCTGGAATCGTTTCTGGCAGTGCTGCTTGCAGTATTCAATGGGCTATTTTGTTTTTCTTGAAAGGTCAACAATCTGTTTTAGAATGTCTGTGGGGACAACCTCTGGTTTTTTTACTGATTTCAGCAGGTGTGGGTTTTTTTGGTGAAATCCGTCGCACAGAACATGTCAAACAAAAACATGATTTTTCTTGTTTAGAAAAAAATTTTTCCCGCCTTTTGACAGAATACAATGCACTGGTTAAATACAAAGAAAAAAAAGATTCAGAAATCATCTCTCAGGAAGATACTTTTTCATCCCTGTATAAAGCTCAGGAAAAAATCAATTCTTTGCATGAAACCGATATCTATCCCCCCCTCATGAATCTACTTGAACAATACCTTGCGGTTACTTCTGCATCAATTTATGTGTTTACAGACGATAAAATGCAATTAAAACGCGTGGTCGATTTAACCTCTGATTCAGAAGAAACACATCCAGAAGCCCTTCAAGCAGATGTTGATCCCATCAAGGAAATTCTCCAGAAAACACACATGCTTTCTATCAGTGACCTGACATCCCGACCTGAATTACTGCCTTTTTTTAAAGATAAAATCATGTGTGCGCCCATTCGCGGTGTTCGCAATCGACCATTGGGTGTGATTATTATCAACCATATTCCGTTTAATCGTCTGACACTTCAAACCTTTCAGATGCTCAAAAGTATTTCAGATCGCTGTGGTGCATCCATTGAAAAAGCCCGTGTCTATCAGATAACCCGCAAAAAAATGGTTTTGGATGAACACACCGGAGCATTAACATACAGTTATTTACAGGAACGATTTAATGAAGAATTTTCGCGTGCCCGTCGGTACGGATATACCATGAGTGTTTTATTGTTTGAGATTCAATCATTTTATGCTTACGACATACATCTTCAACAGAAAGTTCTTGTTACATTCAAAAAAATCATTGAAAAAAAATTGAGAAATATTGACTTGCTTTTTCATGGAGATGACCGATCCCAATTTATTCTGGCACTTCCCAATACACCCATTTGGGGAAGTCGAACGGTTCGTGATAAATTAATTCATGAAATGAGTGAAGTGGTTTTTAAAAGTGAGCAACCTGTATCTGTAAAGGTCATCGGTGGTGTTGCAGAAAAATCTCAAGGCATGACAACGTATACCGATCTTTTGGATGCCGCCATCCTGGATCTGACATTTCAAAAAAAAATTGAGGAAAACTTTGAATATGCCTGTCATTCAGATAAATCTGTTGTATTGTTGATGGTTGAGATTATGGATTTTGAAAAATTTTCTGGGAAATTACAGCAAAATATCACCCAAATCATCGAGCCGTTCATCAGACATCATCTCAAAGATAATGATGGTTTGTACATACTTGAAAATTCTGCACTGTATGCTATCTTTTTTTTCAATAAAGACATTCAGTTGATCAATACCCTGGCCAAGAATATCATTAACGAGATCAAGGCTTTTAAGATAAAACCCTATGATGAAAAAACAAAAGATCTTCTTGTTTTGGCCGGTGCACTTTGTGCAAATTCAGAAATGAATAGTGCTAAAGTCTGGAAAAAAGAAGTTATGGAGGTCATGTATAACAGTGAAGTGATGATGCTGTTCCGGTACAAATTTGACAATGCAAAGAAAAACAATGCACCCTTGACGGTCATGGTTATCGAAATTGCAGACTATCAAATTTTTTCAGATGAAAAACAGAACGATATTATTACATCGCTCAGCCTGATTTTTCAAAATATGCTGGGTGATCTGGATATCATGTTTTACGATAGCGCACCATCCAGACATATCTTGTTTTTGTTTCAAATTGATATTTGGGATGCCCAAAGTATGCGAGAAAGAATCCTCACTGAAGTTCGAAGCTTTGAGTTTAAACCGTATATGTATGAAAATAAAAGCCTTCAAATTGAGGCTGGTGTTGCCCAGCTATACGAATTCATAACAACACCTGAATCATTGATTGACAAAGCAGATGATGATCTTCGCTTTGTCAAACATGCCTGGTATGCATTTCAAGATGCAAAGATAAAACATATTCCCCTGAGTTTGATATCTTTTCAAGTGATTCATTTTGAAAGGATTTCATCGGCTGTTAAACAAGATTTATTTCAGTTTTTAGAAGAAATATTTTCCCATTATCAGGAAGATAAAAAAAAGATCCTTCGCTGTGGTGAAGATGCTTCTTATCTGATTCTGCTACCTGAAACAACCTACAATGCCGCTACGGTAATGGATATGTCTATTTCCGATGAAATCGATGCTTTTCATATGCACCCGTATCGCGGAATTGAAGATGACATGAACATTCAAACGGAAGTTTTTTCTTATGATTCTGAAGTAAAAACGCATTACCAGCTTATCAGGAAAGCCCTGGATGCAATCAAATGAATATCCCCAAACGCCTGTATACACGAAAATATCGACGGTTATTATCTGTCATTTTTGCAATCATCGCTGTGACTGCGGAAAGCTACGCTTTTTTGCTTATCTGGCGATATTTACATGGAAATGCTGGATGGCAAACGCTTCTGATTTCAATCCTTATCCACGCTGTGCCGTCGATTCTGTTTTCTTCTTTATCTTTAGTGGCAAGATTTTCAATTACCGATGATTTGATTGAAATGTTACAAAATAAAAACATTTGGGGAAATGTTATTGATCGCCTTAAAGATATTCAACAGCAGGTTTTTGTTTTGGATAAAGATTATCAGGCAGCCGTTGAAAAAGCAATGGTGATGGATCCCCAAAAGCTTTTAAAAGAAGACGTGGAACACTATTTAGAGTCCAAGAATATCGTCATGAAATATATGATGTTTACCTATTCTAATAAAGAACGGGATGATATTCGTCGCCTTTACTATTTTTCTCATTTGACCGCATGGATCAGTTTTTTTATGCCAATGATCGGTCTGTTTGGATGTTTGGCGGTTTATGTTTCTATTGTTGGATTGATCACATCCAAAGGCCTGGCAGAAGACTATCAGGAAGAAACCAGTTATAGCGTTGAAGAAGATCCCCTTCCTGATTCAGTGAAAAACCATGAAGCGTTTTTATCCAATGAGCTGGATGTTGAACCGATCCGCGATATTTTAACGAGCGATGACCCTGATATGAAACGGGGCGCTGTTGACTATTTGGGCCGTATTGGCAGCCCTGAAGCTGTACGATTGCTCAAACAATGCCTTGCGGATGACAGCCCGGAAGTACGATTCATGTCTCACACCATGCTGGGCCGCATTGATGAAAAACATATTCGTCGCATTAAGGACATTCAAACAGATTTAAGCAAGGCCTCGTCTGAGGATCAGCCCATTCTTCAGGAAAAACTGGGCTATTGCTACAAAGCTTATACAGATAGTGAGTTACTGGAAGTCTCTACCCGTGATTACTATTTGAAACAGTCAGAAGATGCTTATCTGGCAAACCTGTCTTTAACAAAATCGAATGATCCCAATATTTTATTTACACTTGCCCAAATATATACGATGCTCAATGAAGCAGAAAATGCCAAAACATATTTTGAAAACGCCTGGAAAAGTGCGTTAGAAATTGAAGCATACATGTTGACATTACGGGCCATGATCGGGCTTGCGGAATGGCTTTACAAAGAATATCATTATATGGATCTGATTCAGATTGTTAATAAAATGCCTGATATTATTGAAAAAGGCTATGAGCAATACAAAAATTTGCATCAAGAAAATCCTAAAAATATTATCATTCGGAAGTTATTCCTTCAATTTACGTTTCTTTCAGCACGTAAAGCAGAATTCCAGTTGCTTCAGGAAACATTTCAGGAAGATGACCCCATGAAAGCTGAGCATATTGGAATTATTTCTTTTTGGTTGAATTCCGGTGAAAAATAGAAAAATAGCAAGGGCGAAACCTTTGACCCGCTCCAAAAAAAATTTGTGTGTACCGAGTTGTACCTATTATGCCTATGGCCACAAAATTCAGTTGGATTTGTTCAAAGCCATATCTTTATTAACATAGCACCCGTCCTATTATCAAGTATATGATCCAAGAATTAAAATAAATTTTCATAAATCGT
>PEAL01000469.1 GCA_002753725.1 Deltaproteobacteria bacterium | reverse complement strand
AATTTTTTTTATCTTTCGACGAACGGAAAATAAAAGGTCATACGGATAATAGATAATCTCAGTCACGCAAGATTTGATATTTTGAGCCATGTCATAGCCGGTTAATGTTGAGGCAGAAAAAATAATTTCCTGATCTGGCCATCTGTTATGCATGGCTCTTATAAGCGGAAGCGCTGATAAGACTTCTCCCACTGACAGCGCATGAATCCAGATCGGTGAATTCAGTTTTTTTTCTGATTTAATCGTTTGAAAGCCCAAACGTTTCAGAAAGGTCTGCTTTCGTTTTTTATGAATCAATGCAAAGGGAAGCCAGACTGGCAGGAGAGTGGCAATCAAAAAAAATTGTAAGAGATTATACATGATGGTTTGCGATGTTTTCAATGAACCCCCTCTGCTTTTAATAACGACAACAGGCCAAAGCTGCCAAAAATGATATTGGTGCTCCATGCAGCAAGAAAGGCGGGAAGTTGTCCGGCATGCCCTAATGATATACTGATACTGTTCATCATCCAATAGAAAAAAGCAGCGCCAACGCCAAAAACAATGGGCTGTGCAAGTCCGGATATCTTCGATTGTTTCAAGGCTGTCCCGGCGCCGATCAGACTCATGATCAAGCAAATTAGCGGGAATGAACACTTGGCATAGAGATCAACCTGATACATGGTGGAATCATATCCCTCTCGACGAACCTTTTCAATATATGCTTTTAACTCCTTATAACTCATTTCTTCGGATTTTTTAACCACTCGAACCAGATCTTCAGGCTTGAAATCCACTGCCAGTGACAGCGTATCAGGATAGGAAACAGTTTCGGTTTCTCCGGTTATTGTTAATGTTTGATAAACCGGAGAATGAAATGTCCATTGTCCATTGATATAATTGCCGGTTTTAGCATCCAGGCGCTTGATTAAATGAAATTGTTGATCAAAAAAATACAGGGTGATCCCGTGAGCCGTTTGTTTGGCCGGATGAAAAAATGAAATATTCGCAATCAGTTGGTCACCTTTAATCCAAATATTTTTTTCATTGGATGAGAGGCTGCTTTTTTTTTTTATTTCTTTGTACCAGATATAGTTGGCTTTTTCTGAAGTTATGGGCAATAAAAATTCTGAAATGAAAAACAACAGAATGCTCGTTGCAACACCAAACAATACAATCGGCTGCAAAAGGTAATAAATGCTGATACCGCTGCCTTTGATTGACATGATCTCATTATTTTTGATCATCAATCCTAAGGTGATTAAAATTGCCAGCAATACGCAAATGGGAAGAATTTGATTCAAAATAAATGGAATTTTTAACAGCATGTATTCAATAAAACGAGAAAACGGCAGATCCGTTTCCATGAAGTTATCGATTCGTTCGATAAAATCAATGATAAAGAAAAGCATACTGATGGAGACCAGAACAAGAAGAAAAAATTTGAATATTTCTTTAAGTATGTATGTGTGTATCAGACTCATTGAAAAACTGTCCGAAAATAGTATGTTTCAAGATTGACTGTTTAATAGCTTTCGTCCATTACTGCCTTTTTTGCCACAGTCTTTTCTGTCATTTGAATATAGTCCACCAAAATTTCACCACTTTCCATTAACATGGGATCAATTTCATCCTCCTCTTTTTTATCAGTATTCTTTTCCACCGTTTCCTCTTCATCATCGTTGGACTCAATTTTATCCAAAGGTTTTAATCCCTTTGCTTTTCGTTTTTTGTTTTCCCAGGACAGTTTCCATTGATCAATGGCATCTCTTTCTTTTTTTCGCGTGGCTTCACATAAGGAAATGCGTGTTTTTTCCTGTTGTTTTTTTCGAAAATCCATATAGGCTTTCAGATATTCAAACTCAACATTGTTTTGGATACGCTTTTCATGATAGTTTTTCAGTTTTTGAACCAGGTTTAAATTTTCTTTATATTGAGAATAGTTGGCAGCATCGATGGAATCACATTTCATTGCATAGGGAAGAGAGCTTTCACCAATTTTTTCAAGGTTATAAATGGGTGGAAATTCAATGTCCGGAAGAATTCCCTGATATTGAGTGCTTTTTCCTGAAATTCTGTAAAATTTGGCATGGGTGATTTTGAGCTGACCTTGATTTAAATCCAGAAGCGATTGAACGGTTCCTTTTCCAAAACTTTGAGTCCCCACAATCAAGCCTCGATGATAGTCTTGAATGGCACCAGAAAAAATTTCTGATGCTGATGCGCTCATGCGATTCATCATGACCAGTAAGGGCCCATCATATAGAATATCGGAATGTCTATCAAAGTAGCGAGTTACCCGTCCATTGCTTTCCCGAACCTGAACAATAGGACCCGTTTGGATAAAATGACCAGTCAAGGCATTGGCTTCCTGTAATGCACCACCGCCATTATCTCTTAAATCAATGACAATGCCTGAAACCTTTTCTTTTAATAATTCTTTGATCAGGCGATCCACATCTCTGGAAGTACTTTTATAATCAGGTGCGCCTTCATGATATGCTTTAAAATCCAGATAAAAGGTTGGAATATCGATCACGCCAATTTTGATGGTTTCTCCATCTCGGGCAAGGGGAATAATTTTTTTATGAGCAGCCTGTTCTTCAAGCTTAACTTTATCACGCGTAATTTTTATCGTTTTTGTTTCATGGTCATCGGTACTATTGGCAGGAATAATCTTTAAATACACAACAGTCCCTTTGGGCCCTCGAATCAAATGCACAACTTCATCCAGCCGCCATCCAATCACATCGACAATATCTGCTTTTGATCCCTGGCCAACGCCCACAATGCGATCTCCAGGCTGAAGTTCTCCGGCTTTATCGGCTGGGCCGGCAGGGACAAGTCGCAAGACTTTTGTGAAATCATTTTCTCTTTGAAGAACAGCGCCAATACCTTCAAGGGAAAGACTCATCTGAATATTAAAATTTTCAGAAGCACTTGGAGAAAAATATTGTGTGTGAGGGTCGTAAACCTGAGTGAGTGCATTCATGTAAGTTCGAAAAACATCTTCACTGTTGGTTTGACTGGCGCGGTTCAGTTGACTTCGATAGCGCTTAATGAGTAGGGAAACAATGTCATCCAATTTTTTCCCAGAAATAACTAAATTGAGCATTTCATTTTTCAGTCGTTTTCGCCATAATTCATTTTGAACCCCCAGTGTCTGTGGCCAGGGCGAATGTTCACGATCGGTTTCAAAAGATTCTTCTATAGAAAAATCCATTTTTTTGCCTTCTTTTTCAATATAACTCAAAATAAAAATCATTCGCTCAATCACCCGCTGTTGGTATTGATTGAAAATATTATAGGCAAGTTTTAAATCTGCTGTTTGTAAAACATCATCAATCTGTTTGCGATATGGGGTAAACGTGTCAATATCGGATTGTAAAAAATACAAGCGGGCAGGGTCCAGATCGGACAGGTAAGTATCAAATATTTTTTCTGACAGGTCGTCATCAAGAGGGATTTTTTCATAATGATGATATTTTAATTTATAAACAATACTTTTTATAATCGCTGAATGCTCTGGTTCAGGTTTCAGTGGGGTATAAAAATCTTTCTTTTTTAGAGGTTCATCGCCAAGCAGCGCAGAATGGACATCTGCAAAAGCTAAGGTTTGAAATCCAGCAAATGCTATTCCTGTAAACACAAGAAAAAATAAAACTCTGGTTATACGATTGTTTAATTTCATTAAAAATAATCCCTATCTTAATTATTTATTTCACGGCTGGTGCCGGGTGGACGCTTTATGAAAATACCAGTCTCTGAGAATGGGGTGATCTATCAGAGACTTTTTACTTATTTAAAATACGTGAGATTGCATTGAGCTGTTCTGAATTTAAACCCGCTAAAAAATTTTCAGGGGTAAAATTCGACAGCACCTCTGATGGAGAATAATTCGACAGCACCTCTGATGGAGAATAATTCGACAGCACCTCTGATGGAGTGCAAGAGTCATAAAGAGTACTCAACCATTCTTTTTTTAATGACTGCATGTCCTT
>PEAL01000468.1 GCA_002753725.1 Deltaproteobacteria bacterium | reverse complement strand
TATCATTACTGAAGCGTATTAAAATTTCCTGGTAGTTGAAAACAGAGGGCTTATCAGGTTCAGGATTTGAATCACAAGCGGTGTCTTTTAATGGATGAGCCAGAGACTTTTTTTTAATATTGCCCTTGAATTGCTGATAGATCACTTTGAAAAGTTCGTCAGGATTCATTGGCTTTGAGATATAGTCATTCATTCCTGCTGCGAAACAGTTATCTCTGTCCTCTTTAGTGGCATTTGCCGTCATGGCGATGATTGGTACATTGGTATCAACACCTTTCAAATGATGATTTCGGATACTCTGTGTGGCTTCAAAACCATCCATTTCTGGCATTTGAATATCCATGAGTACAATATCATAAGATTTTTTTTGACAACATTCAACAGCCTCCCTGCCATTATTTGCAATATCCGGAAAAATACCGATTTTTTTTAGCAAGGCCAATGCAACCTTCTGATTCATTAGGTTATCTTCAACCAGAAGAATATTCATTGAAGACAATTGATCATAAGAGAGTAGCGATGTTTGCTTTTTTAATGCTGATGCCTTAATTTTTTCTTCCGATCCAGGTTCAAATAATGCAGTAAACCAGAATGTGCTGCCTTTTCCTTCTTCGCTGTCAACCCCAATCTGTCCACCCATTAATTCAGCCAATTTTTTTGAAATTGCCAGTCCAAGACCTGTTCCACCATATTTCCGAAATGTTGATGTATCAAGCTGTGAAAAAGATTGAAATAAGCGGTTCATTCGATCTTTTGGAATTCCTATTCCAGTATCCTCAACTTCAAATTTAAGCATGATATGTTTATCTGTTTGATTCTCTTTAAGCACCCGGATACGAATCAAACCATAACCAGTGAATTTGATGGCATTATTTAATAAATTCAATAAAATTTGATGCAAACGAACCGGGTCGCCAGCAAGATATCGAGGAACATCCGATGCAATTAAATGTTTTAGCTCAAGGCCATTCTTTTCTGCTTTGAATTTCATCAGTTTAATCAATGATTCCATCGTGTCTGTTAAATCAAAATCAATGATATCAATTTCTAATTTTCCAGATTCTATCTTTGAGAAATCTAAAATGTCATTGATCAGACACAAGAGTATATCAGAGGATGTCATTGCTGTTTCTGCATAATCTCGCTGTTCACTGTTCAATGGCGTGTCTAATATCAACCGAATCATGTTGATAATGGCGTTCATAGGTGTTCTGATTTCATGGCTCATGTTGGCAAGGAATTCACTTTTTGCATGAGTCGCAGCCTCAGCGATTTTTTGGGCTTTTTGTAATTCAATTTCAGCAAATTTTTTTTCGCTCACATTACGTATCGATGCTATCGCGCCAATAACCTCCCCCTTTAAATCTCTTAGAGTCGATGCCTTCCCCATCAGCCATGTTTGTTTCCCCTGGAAATTGGGAAAAAAACTTTCAGCTTCTATGGTCTCACCATATCTTTTTATCGACGGGTATTTTTTTTCGATGTCTGGTGAGTGGTGAAGCGCAATATCAATCAGGATGGGCTTACGTTTTGCGTAAAATGGCAGGGAATATTCATAGTTTTCCTTACCCAGCATATGTTCTGCTTTGATACCGGTCATAATTTCCATCGCTCTGTTCCATGAAAGAATTTTTCCATGCTTATCAATGACAAAGGTCGCATCGGGTAAAAAATTGATAATATCAGAAAGCAAACGTTCTTTTTCTTTGAGTTTGTCTTCTGCCTTTCTGTGGGCTGTAATGTCTATTACATGAGAAATAAAATATAAAGGATTGCCATCAATATCGCTGATAAGTGAACTACTCACGCGTCCCCAGACAATATCTTGATGCCGGTTAAGATATTTTTTCTCAAATTCGCCCCTGGTTGATTGATTACCAATAGCTTTTTGGATGAAATGAGGACTAACTTCCAAAAAATCAGGGTGCGTCAAATCATTGACAGTCAACATTTCCATTTCATGCGGTTCATATCCAAACATTTCAGCCATACTTTGATTAACTTTTAGTAATTCTCCATTGGTACTCACCAGGCATACGCCGACATTGGCATTTTCAAACGTTTGCCGGAAAAGTTCTTCGCTGTTTCGTAGATTTTTTTCAACCTGCTTTCGTTTTGTTAAAAATTCATTTTCTTTTGCCTTTTCTATCAGAGCCCATTCTGACAGTCGTTGTTTTTCTCTGAGAATCTTCATTTGAGAAATAAATGAAAAATGAAAACATAAAACCATCCCTAATATACCGGTTTCCATTGCACTTTCAGAAAAGATATTACTCGAAATAAAATTGAATCTCACCATTGAAAACACAAAAAAACCAATGACTATTGATAGCCAGCCGGTAATATACATATAAGATAGTGAATTTCCATTTTTCCATAAAAAAATAAAAAAGAAAATAAAGATGATGATGGTTATAGCTCCCAAAACAGGAAATATCGGTATGATACCTTTATATGACAAAAAAATACACATCCCGAGTACAAACCATAAAAACTTTAATACATTAAAAATATTTTTAAATATATAGGAGGCTTGTTTTAAAGGAGGAAAAGATGAGACAAACAGGATGCTAAAAAAAAATATAATGGGTAATAATGCCGGATAAAAATGCGTAAAAAAAATATTTGCCTGGTGAGATGTTGGCAAAATATACTGATGAGTATATCCATCAAAAGAAAATCGAATAAAAAATAAGGTTATAATGAATAAAATGTAATATGCTTGGTGTTTTTCACCTTCAACAGAAAACAAATACATATGATATAACATACTAAGCAGCAGAATACCGTAAAACACACCTTTAAAAAAATTAATTTTTAATGTTTTTTCTAAAAAAGTTTCTACAGTTTTTATGGAAAGTGGAAGTGTCATTGGCATCTCTGATTGAAATCTCATAAAAACAGTGTATTCTTTTTTGGGCTCCAGAAACATATTAAACACATACCATCGATATAAAATATCTCGATTTTCAAAACGAAATAAAATACCACTTTTTTTATGCGCAATAACTTGTTCATTCTGCATGAGAAAAAAATCAATTTCCCATAAAAAATAATATTTGGTTTCAAGCAACCATCGATGAATGTCAGGGTTAAGATTACATACGTTAAATTTAATCCAAACCGGTTCCTTTGCATACCCAAAATTCAACACATTACTCTCTGAAGGAATAAAAGCATTATTGTATTTGGGTAAAACGATTTCATCGATCGTTAAGGTTTTACTTTCGTCTGTATAATAAAAAATTTCTTGACGATGAATGATATGGTCCATATTGGGTTTGGACAAAACGATTGGAGAGGCATAAATATTTGTTTGAAGAAAATAAAAGGTCAATAGGTAAAAGCATAAGTAAAAAGGATAGTACCTTAGATTCATTGTCAACGCCTCCAAAACAGATGTTTAAAGATGTTTTCAAATCTCATGTTAACTTTGATACGTTCGACCCCATCCCATTTCAACAGGAGGTCGAAAATGAAACATGTTCAAATGCCACTACTCCGAAAAAAATTAAATCCGCTCGGGGTAATCAATTCTCAGGAAATTCAAAATGAAATCATTATTAGCATGGCTAAAATGGTTTTACAATTTTTTAAATCTACACAAAATCAGGAGGTTTTAAATGCAATTTGTAAAAGATCAGAGAATCACTGATTATCATCATAAACGCTCGGCTTTTATTTTCTTATATTTGTTGGCTTTGTCAATCCCGATCCAAGGCAAATTGAAGCATTAAATTTATGCAAGGATGATGACATAACAATAACAATATGTGATGTTAAAGGTGTTTTTAGAATGTTTTTTGGATTGAAATAGATAACAACAAGGTCAGTGGTGAGTTTACAATAGGGAATGGCAATATGGAATGGGGTCAAATATGGAATGGAATATGGAATTCCTAAGCTCACATTTTTTTAACAAGCTGATTCGCTGCTGTCAACAAGGGATCCCAAACCGGACTGAAGGGTGGTGCGTAAGCCATGTCCGATCGGGAAAACGTTTCAACATCCATTTTTGCA
>PEAL01000071.1 GCA_002753725.1 Deltaproteobacteria bacterium | reverse complement strand
CGAAACACAAACTGACGCCAACCCAACAAGCGAAAAAGCGATTGATCACCCACGATTGTCCCAAAAAATGGTTCATCTATATTTTGCCGATGAAACAGACCGCTATTTAAAAGCTGAAGACCGTGTTATCTCTCATCCCGACAGCCCCAGTCAATTTGCACATATTTTATTGACAGCGCTGTTTGATGGTCCCCGAAGCAATTTCAATCAAGTATTGCCCAAAGGGGATTTTTTAAGAGCCGTTTATATTGAAAATGAAAATCACACGGCTTATGTTGATTTAAAACAAACAATTGTATCCCATTTTCCCGGTGGCGTCACACAGGAATTACTGACAATATATGCTATCGTCAATACGCTTACATTGAATATCAGGGAAATTGATCAGGTCAAGATTATCATAGGCGGACAGGAGGCAGATACACTCGCTGGTCACCTGGATATTCGGTATCCTTATACAACAAACATGCTGATGGTAAGATGAAAACAAAGAAACATATCGAATGCTTGAGAAATATCGGTATTATTGCCCATATCGATGCTGGAAAAACAACTGTAACGGAACGTATCCTGTATTACACCGGACGTTCGCACAAACTTGGTGAGGTTCATGATGGTGAAGCGGTCATGGACTGGATGGCTGATGAACAAGAACGCGGTATCACCATTACATCAGCTGTGACCACCTGCCAGTGGAAAAACAAAGAAATTCAATTAATTGACACGCCCGGTCATGTTGATTTTACCATTGAAGTGGAACGATCTCTCAGGGTTTTGGATGGTGCCATTGGTGTTTTTTGTGCGGTTGGTGGTGTAGAACCACAATCTGAAACAGTCTGGCGACAGGCGGATAAATATGGCATTCCCAAAATGGCTTTTATCAATAAATTGGATCGGATTGGGGCTAATTTTTTGACTGTGGTTGACATGATGAAAACCCGACTTGGAGCCAGTCCATTGATTATCCAGATTCCTGTTGGGGTTGAGGACCAGTTTACTGGCATTATTGATCTTGTCACTATGCAACAAATCGAATGGGACACAGATGTCCTGGGCAGTACTTTTCAATATATGAAGATCCAGGACAATATGCTGGAAGAGGCAAACAGTCATCGCGAAAAAATGATCGAAAGCCTTGCAGATGTTGATGACACCATCATGGAGGCCTATCTTTCCGAAGAGTCCATATCTGAGAGCGATCTGATTGCTGCCATTCGCAACGCAACCATCTCTCTCAAACGCGTACCGGTAATGTGCGGCTCTGCATTAAAAAATAAAGGGATTCAGCCCTTGCTTGATGCCATTGTCAATTATTTACCCTCACCCTATGATGTCCCTCCGCTTCACGGTTTTTCACCGGAAACCAATGAAAAAATAGCCTGTCCACCGGATGAGTCTGCACCCCTGGCCGCATTGATTTTTAAAGTATCTATGATGGAAGGCCGTAAATTATCCTATGTTCGCATTTACAGCGGAAAAATAGAATCCGCTCAGGATGTCTTTAATCCCATTCAAAATAAAAAAGAAAAGCTGTCGCGAATTTTAGAAATGCATGCCAACAAACGTAAACGCATTCAAGACGCTGGTGCAGGAAAAATTGTCGGTGTGGTTGGCTTGAAATTTTCAGGAACGGGAGACACCCTGAACACGCCCGGAAAACCGATTATACTCGAAAGAATAGATAGTTATGAGCCTGTCATTTCTGCTGCCATTGAACCCAAATCCCATGCTGATGAAGAACGATTGAAAGATGTGCTTGTAAAACTCTCTGAAGAAGACCCAACGTTTAAAACCTATGAAGATGAAGAAACCGGCCAAACCATTATTTCCGGTATGGGAGAATTGCATCTTGAAGTGCTTGTCAGCCGCATGGAGCGGGAATTCAATACCCGAGTGAGAGTTGGAAAACCACAGGTCATGTACCGCGAAAGCATAGATAAAACAGCTGTTGGTGGTGCTACCTTTGATAAAGAAATCGCCGGGCAACATCATTATGCAGAAATTCGGTTAAAACTAACCCCATTGAAACGAGGCACAGGAAACCAATTTTTATCATCCTTGCCAGAAGAATCGCTTCCTGAGAATTTTATTGCCGCAGTCAGACAAGGTGTGATGGAGTCTTTAGAAAGCGGCGTTGTCATGGGATATCCTGTTCTTGATGTTCATACAGAGTTGATTGATGCAGTGATTAGAGACTCTCAGAGTACAGAGCTGGCATTCAAAGTTTCCGCATCAATGGCCTGTAAAGATGGATTACAAGCCGCTCAGTCCTTTTTACTTGAACCCATTATGAAAGTTGAAGTCATTGTTCCAGAGGCCTTCATGGGAGATGTCATTGGTGATATTAATTCGAGAAATGGAAAAATTATTGATATTGAACCCAGAAAAGGGGTTCAGGTGATTAAAACAGTTGTTCCATTGTCCCAAATGTTCGGATATTCAACCTCTATTCGATCAGCAACACAAGGCAGAGGAACCTTTTCAATGCATTTTTCCCACTATGACCGGCGGCAGAAATAAAGTCCTAACGGGTTTATAAAATGTGCTATTTGCGATAGGTCTACAAGTGTAGACCTATCCGATTAATCTGAAATAAATTGAACCATCAATAAGGAGATGACCATGCCAGCCCAAAAAATTGATATGCAAGAACTTGGTCAATTGACTGTTCTTGATCAAAATCAACAAGCTATTCCACTTGGATCATTATGGAAAAATCAAACAACGGTTTTAGTTTTTGTCCGCCATTTTGGCTGACTGATTTGTCGTCGCCAGGTGGTGGACATTAAAGAAAATAGTGAAGCTTTCCATAAAATGAATGTGCGTGTCATTGTCATAGGCAATGGCCAACCCAACTTTATTGAGGGATTTAGAAATGATACCGGATATCAGGGCGATCTGTTCACTGATCCTTCACTCAAAACCTACCAGTTACTAAGTTTTAAGAAAAGTTTATCCTCTCTTTTTGGACTAAAAACAGTCAAAACAGCTTTTCGTGCGTTTTCAAGCGGATATGTGCAAAAAGGAATACAAGGTGATGCCCTGCAACAAGGAGGTGTTGTTGTTATTCATCCCGTGGATACCCCTGTCTATCTGTATACAAACAACGAAGCGGGGGATCATGCACCCTTGGATGAGATTCTTCATGCGTGTGAAGCGAGCAAGTGACTGCTATAACAATGCGAGGGTTAGCGAGAGATGAATAATGGAGTCCCAAAGCTTTAGCTTTGGGAGTTCCTTAGATTTTCAATGCGTTGTTTTTCTGTAACTCCCAAAGCTAAAGCTTTGGGACTCCAATCTAAAATGGGGAACTTATTTTTCGAGTATTCCTAAGCAGCTAAATCAAACAAAACTGCTTGCAGTGTTCGAATAATCAACGCATTGATTTCATCAATGGTATCTTTGTTGGTTTTCAGGATATTTCTCCAGATACCCAATTCTATTTTAATGAAAAAATTGTCGACATATTCACTTGACCCCAGGCTATTCATAAAAACATGATCCGGGGATCGTTTATCAAATTCAAATTTTACATAAGACCCCTCACCCTCATTGGCATGAAGCATGACCGTTACCAGTTCGTATATTAATTGATCGATGTTGTCTGGTATCATGAAATCAATCAACCATTTTGGAAAAATATGATATTTTCTGCCATACACTTTTGTTTTACTGATGCTATCCATTTTAATTTTAAGAACAGCCATATTATCCGTATTTAAATAGGAACCGCTTGAAACAATACTGTCATTCAAATATTTCAAGCCATAGGCATCAAACAAGAGTTTTGTTACCAGTTTGAATTCATATGATTTAAGCTTTGTCAGAGAAAATGCATCTGTAAAAACCGGGTCGCCATTGTCATCCGATGGAATAATCTTTCCACCTTTGGTGTAGATTGAAAAAGATAAGAAATCTTCTGAACAATCAAAATCTAATTGAAAGATTTTATTGCCATTCATATTTTGACTGACAATGGTTGTTTGTAAAACATTTCTGAACTGATTCAAATATTTTGCGATCAGCGGATAATCATTGATTAATTCACCAAATTTACACTTTGTTGATATGTTGAAATGCGTATATGGGATATTTCCATGATGCTTGATTTGCAACAAGGAATCCAAAACAAGATAGCGATCCAGTATTTCTGCAAGTTTTGGAAATGTGCTATTAAATGCGTTGATAGCAATTCTTGATTCACCTTGAATATTGTTGAAAATTTCACTGTCATCCGGATGGATGTGTTTCAGATTTTCAGGATCAATGATTTTCAGAAGACCTTCTGTAAACAAGAGTAAATTCTGATGAGAATATTGGTTCAAGGCCATTTGGGTATCCATGTAAGCAGAAAAGGATCGGTAACCAACGATGGATTCATCAATTTTTTTTAACCCGACCTCAGAAGCAAAACTTCCAATGGTTTTATTGACCAGTGCCTCTTTTTTTTCATCACTTAACCCCAGATAATAATGATCCCAGTCATTTTTTCCTTGAAGCGTGACGCCGCGATAGTCATTATCAAGCGGTTTGAGGCTGGGACTTTCATATAACAATCGAAAATCAAACTTTTGAAGGGATTCATCCAGATAATCCAAAAATTCAATGCTTCTGTCATCAGAACGAATGTTTGAAAAAATTTTGTTGAGCAAGCCAACAATTTCAATGGCAGACGAAGCGCCTTCCTTTTTAGGATGAATGTCATTCAATGCATCTTCGAAATTATATGCATATACAGCTACTGCTGAAATACAAACCAGACAGACAATTGACAAATATTTCATAAAGACCTCCATTTATTGAATATTAAGGAATGCTCGAACAATAAATTCCCTATTTCATAAAAAGTATTTATTTAAGGCATGCGAAAAACGTTACAACAAAAAAACTTTGAACTGTTCCTGTACTACAACAGAACGTTTATGTAAATTTTTAATCACCTTTTTTCTAAAATAATTAAGAATGAAACAATGCGTTATTCCTTTTGACCCCCCTATTGAAACGGTGCAACTTTTGTCCAAAATGCAATGTTTTGTCCTTTAAGTATATTGGATTATATTTCAATAAGATAAGTCAATATTCTTAAAAAATACTGTAACAAAAGTTGCACCCCTTCATAAAATTAAAAAACCTGTAAACCCAATGATAATAGATCGTTAACTTTATTTTTTCGTTTGGCACAATTCTTCCTTATAAATCGTTCATTATTTCAAAATTTTTCCCACATTTTATGTTCTTCATAAACATCCAACAAAAGGTGAATACAATGCAAAATGAACATATCCTTATTGCCGAAGATGACATCGGCATGAAAACATCATTAAAATTCATTTTGGAAGATGAGGGGTATAAAATTACGGATGTATCAAATGGCAAAGCTGCATTTGAAAAAATTCAGGCCGTTTGTCAAACAGATAAAATGTTTGATTTGTTGATAACAGATATTCAAATGCCAGAACTTAATGGCATCCAACTGATCAAAAGTATTTCACAGGCTGGCATTGATTTGCCGGTCATTGTTTTTTCAGGTTATGGAGACAAACAGACACTTATAGAGTTGATTCGTCTGGGATGTGATGATTTTTTACCCAAACCGTTTGAACCGGATGAGGTGATCCAAAAAGTGAGAGACGTGCTTGACAAAGTTTACGCCAATAAAGCCATTGAAGAAAAAAAGTACTCGGAACTGATTAAGCAGAATATCAATCTTGCACGAGAGATTGATTCTTACAAACGAAGCTTTTCATCCCTTCGAAAAGAACTGGATACTGCAATCATCACGTATAAAGATCTCTTTTGTTTGCGTGACGAGGGGTACGCTGTCTCCATTGCTTATCGCATTCAGGAATTGAGGGATTTGGGTGGAGACTTTATTGATATTCGTAATACAAACAATGGCTGTGATGTTATCATTGCCGATGTTGCCGGACATGATATGGCAGCATCCTATCATACTGTTATGATCAAATCTTTTTTTGATGAAAACTGTCGCACACAAAAAGATGGCAATACTTTTTTTCAACTCTTAAATCATTCCCTTCTGGAAAATGGCAAAAATGAACGTATGGTAACAGGTATTTTTCTTCGATTGGATCTCCAACGATTACAAGCAGAAGCTGTTTCTGCCGCTCATCCGCAAATGCTTTTTTTTGACAGTCAACGCCACTTGTTGCGTCAGATCGATATTTCCGGAAATGTTCTTGGCATGTTTAAGCATGTTGATTTTGATACCATTAAATTTCCCATTAACTCCGGTGATCGATTGATCATGTATTCTGATGGCATTCCAAATGCCTGTTATGTTGATGGACTCACTGGCAAAAAATATACCTTGAAAGCATCAGGGGTGTATAACATTTTGGATGCATCCATGCATTTGAGCCTGCATGACATGATTGCTAAGGCCTGGGATGAAATTGAGCGATTTTCACGATTTAAGCAAACAGATGATATGTTATTGTTTGCATTGGAAATACCATAAATATATTATAAAAAGGATACGCCATGATAACAATATTTCAAGATGATGACTATATCGAATTCAAGTTTTCTTCAGAAATCAAAATGGTTAATAAAATCATCAAGGAAACCCGAAATTTTTTAGAAAACTATACCATTGAAGAAGATGGCAACATTGTTCTGATTTTAAGAGAATTGATCAATAATGCCATAGAGCATGGCAATAAAAAGAGTAAAGAGTTGATCGTTTCAGTGAGCATTACCCATTTGTCCAATCAACGCTTTAAAATTGTTGTTGAGGATGAAGGTGATGGATTTGATTACGCAAGGATGAATTTTAGGGTTTCAAACGATCCTTCTCAAATTAGAAACAGGGGATTGAGTCTGATCAATTCTTTTTCCGATGAAGTTGTTTTTAATGAAACAGGAAATATGATCACTGTTTTTGTCACTGCCAATCAGAAAACACAATTTTATATCGAAGAAAACAATGGCTGGAAGATCATCAAACCCAGTGGTGATATCACAGCAGAGGAAGCAGAATCTTTTCGTAGTATGATGCTCAATTTTTTGGATCAATCGAATAACAAATTTCGATTTGATTTTTCTTGTGTCAATGATGTGGACTCCATGGGGCTGAGCATTTTTGTTATTTTTTCCAATATCGCCTTAAAAAAAATAGAAGATGTTGAACTTGAAATTGTTCATGCGACTCAAGATATCGTTCATCTTTTTCAGATGACACGTTTAAACCGGATATATAAAATTAAATAAGGAATCACAATTAAATAACATTCCCTTGGTGGAGTTCCAAAGCTTTAGCTTTGGGACTCCCAGAAAAACAACGCATTGAAAAACTAAAGCTAAGGAACTCCCAAAGCTAAAGCTTTGGGACTCCACCAAGGGACTTCAAATGGGAAAGTTATTTAATCGCGATTCCTAAGATATATGGAGCACCTATGAGTTTTCAACAGGAAATGAATGAAGAGTTTGCCATTGAGGCAAAAGAACATCTGGATATTATGGAATCAGAACTTCTGATTCTTGAAAAATTACCGGAAAATTCAAATACAACAAGAATAGCAAAAATATTTCGATCCATTCATACGGTTAAAGGGGCTTCCGCCTTTTTAGGCTTTGATTGCATTTGCGAGCTATCGCATATCATGGAAACCCTGCTGGGATTGTTACGTTCAGGAAGCATTAACGTTGAAGAAAAATATATCGATGTTCTTCTGAAAGGCACAGATACACTCAATACCCTGATCGAAAACCTTAAAGACAGCAATGACTATGATATTGATGACATCAAACAACGCATTCAAGTGCTGATTGATTCTACAACATCGCCAGAATCCAGACGTGAGATGGAAACAACAGCTTCGTTAAAGGATCTCAAAGGTCAATCCGTTGATTTTGATATCAGTGAATATACGTTAAAAAATGTGCCAGCATCCAATACGTACATCTACGTTCTTACTTATAGTCTTCATGATCTTCAAAGCAAAGAAGGTATTTCTCCTCTGAAGGTTGTCAATAATCTTTTAAAAAATGGTTATGTTATTGATTCCAAACTCCATACAGATGCAAAAAATATTTCAAAGGATGAAATCTATGCTCACCCGTTAATGTATCATGTATTGTTTGCAACAGCGATTGATCCAGGGTATATTGAATCTGCGATCAATCTTGCTGCCTCTAATATTCGTCAGGTGGATAGAGTTGCCGCTGAACAAAAGGGTTCGAAAAATAAGCATTCGCCTAAAAAAGAAGCCATTCATCCGGTTTCATTGACTGCACCACAAATGGCTCCCACCATGCCCGTTCAAAAAAATCGTTCACAGAAACCATCGGTATCAAATGCTGCTTCAGGTGCTTTGCCTCAAAAATCGTCTTCATCATCAGACCATCCAGATACCATCCGCATACATGTGGATATTCTCGATCAATTGATGACGCTGGCTGGAGAGCTGGTTTTGGTCCGAAATCAGCATCTGTTGGCAGCCGATAAGTCTGATCCAATAATGAACGGCATTTCACAACGCCTGGATATTGTCACATCTGAACTTCAAGAAACCATCATGCGAACCCGCATGCAACCGGTAGGTAATGTATTTTCTAAGCTGCCCAGAATTGTTCGGGATCTGTCAAAAAAATTAGGCAAACAAATAGAAATCAGCATGCTGGGACAGGAAGTTGAACTGGATAAAACCATTCTGGAATCCCTTTCAGACCCATTGATTCATTTGGTTCGCAACAGTTGTGATCACGGCATTGAAACGCCGGATCATCGTAAAAAAGCAGGTAAAAAGGAATCCGGCCAGATACTGATCAAGGCGTATCATGAAGCCGGCCAAATCAATATCATGATCAAGGACGATGGCAAAGGGATCCATCTGGAAAAAATTAAAGACCGTGCTCTCTTGAATGGTATTAAGACACAGGAAGAACTGTCTCAAATGACCGATAAAGAAATTAATGCCCTGATTATGGTATCAGGGTTTTCTACTGCTGAGGCAATCAGCGATGTTTCCGGTCGGGGGGTGGGTATGGATGTGGTGAAAACATCCATTGAACAACTGGGCGGTTCTCTTGATCTGGAATCTACTCAGGGTGAAGGCACAAATATAAACCTCCGATTGCCGTTGACATTGGCGATTATTCCCTGTCTGGTGGTGGTGGTTGATGGTTTTCGGTATGCCATTCCACAGGTCAATCTTGAAGAATTGGTCTCCCTGTACAAAAAAGATGTATACACCAAAATTGAATGCGCTGGTGAACAGGAAGTCTATCGGCTTCGCGGCCAACTGCTCCCCATGATTCGGATGTCGGAAGTTCTGGCCCGTTATCAAATGTTTACCGAAAAAGACCGCTCTCATATTACGGAATCCTATCGAAAAAATGCTTTAGCAGCATTGCAGGGAGAACAAAAATCTCAGCGATCCCTGACGTTTGCTGTTGTCAAAATTGGTTCCCGACGTTTTGGATTGATTGTTGATAAAGTCATTGGCACAGAAGAAATTGTTGTCAAACCCATGCATTCAGCAATCAAAAATCTGGATATTTATTCCGGTGCCACTGTTATGGGAGATGGCAAAGTTGCTTTGATTCTTGATATTGAAGGTATTGCTCGTCATACCCGTGTTGAATTGAACAGCAATTTTGATGATGAAGAAGCTGGCAAAGCAAAAGAAATTGTTGCACGGGAAACGCAAACCGTTCTGTTGATCAAAAGTGGCACCACAGAACAATTTGCGATTCCTCTGCCACTCGTTCGCCGGATTGAAAAAATCTCTATCGACCAGATTGAAAAAATTGGTAATAAAGAATTTATTACCATTGATGACGTCTCTACCCGGATCATTCGACTTGAAGAAGTGCTGTCGGTGTCTCCCTGTATGGATAAAAAAACGCTTTTTTTACTCTTACCCAAGCATATCAAACGACCCTTTGGCATTTTGTTGTCTGCTGTGGTTGATACCGCAGAAACCCCCATGCAATTGAATATTGAAAGCTATATGGAAGATGGTTTATTGGGGACGGCTATTGTTCAAAAACGATTGACTTTATTTTTAGATATCTATCGCTTGATTGAACGGGTTGAGCCTGACTGGTTTGATGAACGAAAAAAACAGCAGAAAAAGCCAGATGGCAAAAAGAAAATTCTTTTGGTTGAAGATACCCTTTTTCTCCAACAATTGGAAAAAAGGTATTTAGAAGCTGATGGCTACGAGGTCACGGTTGCAGGAAATGGAAAAGAGGGGCTGTCCATATTATCAAAAGAATCGTTTGATCTGATTGTATCAGATATTGAAATGCCGGAAATGAATGGCTGGGAATTTATCAAGGCCGTTCGAAACGATCAACATCTCAAAAATATTCCTGCAATGGCTGTCACAGCCCTGGATACTGAGGCTGATAGAATCCAAACCTTAAAAGCAGGTTTTGACGCCTATCAAGTCAAAATTGATCGAGAACGTATGTTGATGCAAGTTTCAGACTTGATCAATGGTCAGACTGTCCCCAAAAGTGGCATAGACCTTCAAGAAAAGCTGGCCACTGAAAAACCGGAACATAAAAATCGTCGCCGTGATTTTTGTACGTTCTGGCTTTCCGGTCGTCTGTTTGGTGTGGATATTTTAGGTGTCAAAGAAATTACTTCTCTGGTTGAGTTTACGCCGGTGTTTCATTCTGCCACATCCATAAAAGGGTATGTCAATATTCGTGGTCAAGTGCATTTAGTGGTTAATCTCAAACGCCTGTTGAGCATGGATACATCAGACCAGGCTGATTTTTCAGGACGTGTGATTTTATTTAAAACAACGATTGGTGAATCTTTTGGTGTGCTGGTCGATCGTATCAGTGACGTGGTTCGGGTATCAGAAAAACAAATAGAAGAAACTCGAAACATTTCTGATCAAAATTTGGGAGACAGTCTTGAACCCAAAGATAATGAATTGATTACCGGTGTGTGTAAACTGGAGGACAATTTGCTGGTCATTTTAAATGCACGCCGATTTCTAAAAGCTGCGTGATAAAAGAATTCTTGAGAGGATCCCTTCTTGAGACACCTTACATCCATATACAAATGGAAAAAATAAAAATTATTAACAAAATAGAAAAGGAGAAAACTTTATGATGCGAAACATGAAATTGGGAACCCGATTGATTATGGTCTTTTTATTGGTAGGATTAATTCCATTTATTGTGATGGGTATCATTGCATTATCCAAATCCAGCACCGCTATATCAGATTTAAGCAACGATCAACTGGTATCTTTGCGGGAAATCAAGAAATTGCAGATTGAAACCTTTCTTAAAGAACAACAAGTCAATTTGAACATTGTCCTTGAAACTGTTTCAACTCTCAGGCAGGAAGCATTTGATCGTTTGAAAGCATCTGAATATTTGAAAAAAGGACAGATTGAAACGCTGTTCAAACGGTATCTTCAAGATATCGAAACCCTATCGAGCAGTCAGGATGTCACGGCTTTGATTCAAACGCTCAGTGTCTATCAAAACAATACCACTGCGGACAGTGAAACAGGGGAGAATACAGACGCTTTATTGCAGAAAACGGTGATAGAAAAAAGTCAGGTATTTTTTCAAAATTATATTCGCCGATACGGCTATTATGATTGCTATTTGATCCACGGAGATGAAGGTCTGGTAAGCTTTACAGCACAACGCAAGGAAGACCTGGGTAAAAAATTGAAAAATGGGCCGTTTCAAAATGAAGGGCTGGCAAAACTCTGGCGAAAAGTACTGGATACCAATGCCTCCGCATTTTTGGATTTTGAACCCTATACCCCCAACAAAGGCACTGCGACCGCTTTTGTTGGGGCACCAATTAAAGATAACACAGGGACAACTGTGGGGGTCTGTGCGCTTCAACTGCCTTATGAAGAGATCAATGCCGTTGTTCAACCCAATGTAGGCTTAGGAAAATCCGGTGAAACGTATCTGGTTGGTCTGCATAACACCATCACCGCATTTCGCAGCACCATGTTGACAATGGGCAATGGGCGGTATGTCTTTGGCTATGAAATTCATACCGAATACATTGATAAAATCATTCAAACCATGAAACCCTTTGAACAGGTTTTTACTGATAGTAAAGGGGCTTTGGTCATGATTGAGGCTGCACCCCTGGACATCAAAGGGTTGCATTGGGGAATCATTACAAAAATGGATTTTGAAGAAGCCATTGCTCCAAAGTTACTTCATAAAAAGACAGATTTTTACGCAGATTACGTCGAACGTCACGGATATCATGATTTATTTTTAATTCATCCCAAAGGCCGAGTTTTTTATAGCGTGGGCCATAAAGCAGATTATGACACCAATATGATTAATGGAAAGTATGCCAATTCAGGTCTGGGAAAATTGGTTCGACACGTATTGCAAAACAAAAAATTTGCTTTGGCTGATGTTGAACTCTATGAACCCGATAATAATGAACCATCATCGTTTATTGCTGAACCATTGTTAATTAACAATGAGGTCGAATTGATTGTGGCTCTGGAATTACCGATGGAAGCCATTAACGAAATCATGCAACAGCGTCAAGGTATGGGCAAAACAGGAGAAACATATCTGGTCGGTGGAGATCGCCTGATGCGTTCAGACTCAATATTGGATCCAGAAAAACATTCTGTAAAAAGTTCTTTGTCCAATCCAGTAACCGGAAAATTGGATATCGAGCCGGTTAAAAAAGGCTTGAATGGACAAACCGGAGAAATGGTCTACTTTGATGAACACGATCATCTATATAAACTGGCTGGATATGCGCCGATTAAAGTGGGGAATGAAACATGGGTGTTAATTGCTGAAAAAGAAAAAAGTGAAGCCTTTGAAAGTGTAACAAGCCTGATCTGGATGATTGTTATTATTGGTATTATCGGTACAGTGCTTATTTTATTGATTGCCTTATTTTTTGCCAAATCCATTACCCGTCCCATTGTTCGCGCTGTAAACGTTGCTAAAGCTGTTTCCGAAGGAGATATTTCTCAACGGTTGAATATCAAAACCACGGATGAAATCGGTACACTGGCACAGGCGATCGATACTGTTCCAGAAACCATTGATCAAGTGATCAAGGAATTCAAAAGCCTCATTGATAAAATCGAACGGGGACGATTCAATGAACGCGGTGATCAAGAACGTTTCCATGGTGCTTTTTCTGATGTCATTGTCGGTGGAAATAATATTGTGGATACGTTTGTTAAATTTATCAATGCCATTCCAGTCCCGTTGGCCATGGTTATTGATAAAGAGTTTTCCATTCAGTTTATGAGTAAAAATGGTGCAGCACTTCTGGGTATGGATGCCAAAGATATTGTGGATAAAAAATGTCATGATCTTGTCCATGCAGGCGATTGTCAAACTAAAAATTGCGCTTGTTTTCAAACAATGAGCAATGGGCGTCAATGCACAAGAGAAACTGATGTTCATCCTGGCGGGATGGACTTAGAAATTGAATACACCGCTGAACCTGTTAAAGATCAAAAAGGGCAGATTCTGGGCGCAATAGAGGTGGTACTTGATAAAACAGAAGTTAACAAGCTCATGCGAGCAACACAGAAAAGTGCTGAACTTTCCGAAAAGATAGCTAAATACAATCAGATTGAAATCGAGCGGTTAGCCAATAATCTTCGATTGGTTAGTATTGGTGATCTGGATATTGATAGTGATATTTCTTCTTCAGATGAGGACACTCAGTCAGAATATGATAAATATGTTCATATCTATCAAAATTTAAATGCCCTGACTGCTGCCACTCAGAATATTGTTGATGTTTCAGCACGCATTGCTTCAGGCGACTTATCGGTCACCATTGAAATGCGATCAAACAAAGATACGCTCATGCTCGCCTTAAAAGATATGGTTGGCAACCTTCATTCTGTAATCGAAAAAATTAAAAACCATTCTGGAACATTATCCTCATCCGCCGAACAATTGTCGACCATTTCATCCATGCTGGCCAGTGGTTCAGAAGAAATGACCGCTCAATCGGAAACTGTTGCTTCTGCAACAGAAGAAATGTCGGCCAATATCAATGCAATGGCATCAGCATCCGAAGAAATGAGTGTCAATGCACAGACTGTATCCAGCACGGCTGAACAAATGTCCCATAATATGAGTGCTGTTGCCAGTGCGGTTGAAGAAATGACCATGTCAATGAATGAAATCGGCAAACAGGCCAGTGATGGCGCCAGTGTCTCTGCCAAAGCGATTACCATTGCTGATCAGGGAACGACCGCCATGAATACTTTGGGAGTAGCAGCCAAAGCCATTGGCGAAGTAACAGAAGTGATCAAACAAATTGCCGAACAAACCAATCTGCTTGCATTGAATGCCACCATTGAGGCGGCATCTGCTGGTGATGCCGGAAGAGGCTTTGCTGTTGTCGCCAATGAAATTAAAGAGCTTGCCAATCAAAGTGCCAAAGCAGCCGAAGATATTGCCAAACGCATTGAAGGTGTTCAAGGCAATACGCAGGAGGCCATCAAAGTTATTGGTGAAGTATCAGAGATTATACATCGGATCAATGAGTCTGTAAGTATTATTACAGCATCGGTTGACGAACAAACCAAAGCAGCCAATGAAATTGCTTCTAATATTGGAATGGCCAATAGTGGCGCCAATAACATTGCCACCAACATTAATGAGGTTGCCAGTGGCGCGACAGACTCGTCCAAAAATGCTGGTGAAGCGGCACAGGGTGCCATTGAGGTTTCAAAAAATATCCAGGGTGTTAGTATTGCATCAAAGGAGGCCAACAAAAATGCCCAACAAGTGAATGATTCTGCCGTTGGTTTGGCCCAGGTTGCGAATGAACTTCAGGACTTGGTAGGACAGTTTAAACTATAGAGCTGGCGCATAAATTAAAAATTTCATATATGGACTCTAAATATGGACTCTAAATATGGAATCAACCAACAGCGTAAACACAATCAATTGCTTCGTTGCCCGCGTTGGGCTAAAGCCGGCTTTGGCCCAACGCGGGCAACTTTTCAGGAATGCATCCATCGTCTAATTATATAATTATATATATAGACACCCAATTTTTCTGAATCACTAAACAATAATGCTTCAAATTCGTGCATTGAAATATATGGAATAAATCTTTTTTCAACATTCTGACCAGGATATTCTTTTATCATTGCTAACATGGTATCATGTTCCATTTTTCTTGCCTTTTCTAAAGCTGAATCACTACTTTGAAGACTTTTTAGTAATGTGATTTGTTTTAGATTTCGGAGAGGAGGATGGGGTCACATATATCCAAAGTTCACCATCCAGAGGAACAGATGGAAAATTTTGGGTAAACCATTTTGGCACATGAAATGTATTGCCTGCTCTTGATACCAATTGTTTACCTGTCCAGTAAGCCCGGACACCATCTAATTTTTCACTCATAAACCAGTTATTGATATCCATTTTTTCATTCCAGGTATGAGCAAGCATGAGAAAAGGTTTATTTAGTGTTGAAGTTGCTAATAGGTGTAGCGGTAAAAACATAAAAATTATAAGGGTAGAAATATTGAATTTTAAACGAATAGCCTTACAAAAGCTTTTTTTTGACATTTTGTTTGTCAGTCTTGTCTTTAACATCTTGCATTCCTTATAAATATAAAGTTAAAAAAAATAGATTCAATATCACATCTCATATCAAAAATAGTGAACGACTATTTCTTATTTTATTTTTGTTTTTTCATTTTTCTTTCCTTTGTTTATTGTCAATCCCCCACGAATCCATATCCGCGGTCAATACATGATGATCAAACAACCATTTTTCAACATCCGGCTCAAAACCATTGGCGCTCAGATAGATTGGACAAAGCACAACTTGTTCATGCCCTTGTCGGTTCAGTGCATGGGTGAATAATTCCAGTTTTTGAATAAACTGTTGAGCTTCTTTTTCTGTGGGTAAATTGGCATCATCTCTGTTTTTTATCTCAAATACAATGCCATGAAAGGCATTATCTGAAATACATTCAACCAGAACATCCAGTTCTAACACTTTTGTTTCCGGGGACTGAATATAATAATTCAGATAAATATTGCCAATGGGCAGTGATTCAATCATATCAAGCATGTCTTGATTTTTTAAATGCGCTGGAATGGGTCGTAATTTATTTTTTAGCTGTGCAAAAGGTTGTCCTTTTTTTCGATATTGATTCATTTCGCGCCATATGACCAGCTCAAGCATGCGGCCTTTTAACTCGCTGACCTGGGATTTTAATGAGCGATTATTTTTTTCTAAATCCTTTATTTTCTTTTGAAGCTCAGATGTCAGATCAAATTTCTTATTGTAGATCTCATAATTATAGCGTTCACGAAAAATCAAATCCAATACATCGTCGGGTATGCCTTGATAATGATAACTGGAAGTGGTTCCTTCAATTAATCCGCCATATTCCAAAGTAAGCAGTTTTTCTTCAAGTTCAGGGTCACGATCTTTTGACCAGCCCAGTTTATCTAAAATTTCATCCCTGCCCATTTCTTTGTAGCGATTTTCAGAAAGTATTAACAGAATGTGTTTGGCATATCGATCATTGACCTTTTTAATGGATAAATTGATATATTCCATCCAGGTTAAGTAGAGCTCTCCTTTTTTATGGGTGATTTCGTTTATAAATGTTTTGATCACGCCATCAGATGATGAAAAATCTTGAAAAGGGCTGTTAAATAAAGCGGTTATGTAAAAGGGATCACTTTGCACAACTGAATTGATGACCAGGGCAATTTCTTCAGTGAGTTGAATATCGTAATATTCCGAATATTTATACACAGCTTCCATGCCGCCTTTAAAGCCCAGTTTTGGGGAAATGGGAAAATGTCTTAATCGGCTGCCAACAAACATTTTTTCCATCAACTGGCTCATCCATCCAATGTAGCTGCCGGCAACGAGCATTGGAGCAACTTTAAGTTCGACCAGACCATGAAAACCACCCGGGAGATTGCTGGCTTTTACAGTTTCATCTTTATTTTTGTAAATATTTTCGGTCATGTATTGAATTTCATCAATCATGACGACAAAAAACTTTCCAGTATAGCCATAAAAGTTTGCAGGTGCACCAAATGCAAAACTAATGGCTTCTTCTTCAGATTCACTGTTTTCATAGATTTTAAAGACTTCCATTTGATGAAGAACATCTTTATTTCCATGTTTTTTAGCCATTCGAACAAGATCGTTCCATTCCCAATAAGAATTGTCTATCGGAAGAGGTGTCCTTAAAACAAATGAAAAGTATTGACTTAAAAAAGTATAAAAATATGATTTTGCAAATTTAAGCAGCCATATATTTTTGTCCATAACTTCAAAATAAAAGGGTACAACCGGACCATTCTTATTCCATAAAATATTGAACAGCCTTTGCATGATCGCTGTTTTTCCACTTTTGCGGCGTCCCAATATGGCCTGGGATTTTGAAATTTTTTTAGGAATTCGAGATGCCCATTTTAACAACAAAGACATTTCTTCGTCTCGACCACAAAATAAATTAGGATTGCCGATTCTTTCTTCCAATGCGTATTTCATTTCATACCTCTTTGATTATATGAACAATGATGAATCATTCTTTCACCATTGTTCATCATTCAATTCATCTTACTTGATTCCTGTAATAATATTCAACAGATACATAACATCCCCAAGATTCAGGACACCATCTTGATTCACATCCAATATGTCATTACTTTGTGACACCTCAATTGTCCAGGGCGCATCCAGTGTTCCCACTTCACCCTGATTTTCAAATGAAATGCTTTCCTTTAAATCAATGATTTTATCCTGATTGGCACGATATACCTTAAATGTTATCGTCTCTTCTACACCAGATCCTGCATTTGAAGCAATTGTTAAAAATATCAGACCCGATACTGTAGCTTCTGGCGAAGCAATCCCTCGGCATTCGCCATCGACAAATGCGGCCAGTATGTCATTGCTCTCCTTTGAAATGCCTTCACTGTCTTTGATAACCGCTATCACAGACATGTTGAATTGCTGGTTGACGACTGGTGTCCAAATGGGTTGAACGCGCGGTTGAATGCTTCGTTTTCTTTTTTGAGTGCCTGTATTTTCATCTGGATATATCAAATTACAATCCTGAGATATTTTGATAATATATCCATTGCCAGGCTGTAAGACTTTTAATGTTCCTACCCATATATCTCCATTAAATGCAGCAAATTGGGTCTGACTGATCATTCGATCCTCTGTTTGAGGAGATAACGTGTTTAAAGCGGTATTGATATCCATTGAAAATTGTGGTGAAAATCCAATCCAGTTATAGCCTGTTTTTAATTCAATGGACTGCGTTTGTAAATTGATTGCCTGTCCCTGTATATGATTATACCATTTCCAGAGAGAGAAACAGTGTAATCAGGATAAATTTGATCATTCGAAAAAATATGAAGGTTTGCAGATTATGTTCCAATATTCACAGGCTTAAATAAAATGTCAATCGTGCAAATTTCATTTAATGGCAGCAATCTATTGGAACAATTTTCATTTGCAATACTAAATTCTGAAGTGTCTAAGGAAATATCATAAAGATTGAGTGGCTCAGTACCAGAGTTTTGAACTTTAAACGATTTGATTTTTGATGAATCATTAATTTCTACATTCTCATCACTTCTCACTCATAGTCTGGTTTCAGCGGATATTTCTAATTTTTTCTTGCTTCGTTTGATTTCAGTTCAATAGCCGATGTCCGAGTTTTTGGCTACTTGCTTTTTGTATTTATTAGACTCCAGGTTAGGTTTAGATTTCAGTGAATATTTGTTCATCACGTTTCGCTCACTGCCGATTTAAGTGGATTCTGCTTCTTGCTTTGTGTTTTACTGAATTTCAACTCATAGCCGCTGTCAGTGGATTTCAAAATAGTCCTTTTAAAATTTGTTTGCAATTGAGCTCTTAACACAATCTATATTTTGTTACATCACCTTTACGTACAAAATTGGGAGGATAACGACAAGCTCACCGGCGGCGGCTTTTTGCCGTCCGGTGCAGCGCCTTGTTAGCCCTTCTGTGACTCAACTGTGAGTTCGTTTGCTATCATTTCAGCTTGTTTCAATA
>PEAL01000467.1 GCA_002753725.1 Deltaproteobacteria bacterium | reverse complement strand
GGAAAAAAAACGCGTTGAGAAGGGAAAAAAAACGCGTTGAGAAGGAAAAAAACCGTGCTGAACAGGAAAAACAGCGTGCTGAACAGGAAAAACAACGTGCTGAACAGGAAAAACAACGTGCTGAACAGGAAAAACAACGTGCTGAAAAAGCTGAAGCTGATATGGAAACATTAATGGCAAAGTTGAAAACGCTGAATATTGATTTACAGTAAAATGGATCGTCATTTTTGTCCCCATATTTTCAATCTTTATTTATTATTGTATGAACCAGGCAATATCGATTGCAGTCATTTTTCAACTGGTGATAATAGCGTTATTGTGATACATATTTTATGTTCATTTATTCATGAGAACTTGACACCACAACATTTAATTTGGAGGTTTCAAATGAGTTCTGTTCAAACCGCATTGAAAACAAAATCCATGCATGATAGCGGATTCCTTTACAATGCCTTTCATGCTAAGCCGCGAGCTAAATTAAAAACACAAATAAAAAGAAAACGAGAACCTGAAATCATTTATCCGGAAAGTGATGGTAAACCGATGGCTGACAACACGATACAGTATAAAAAAATTGTCATGATCAAGGAGAATCTGGAACGTTTATTTGCCAATGATGACACTGTTTTTATTGCAGCGGATTTGTTCTGGTACACTGTTAAAGGAAATATTCATACCAAATTGGCCCCTGATGTCATGATTGCATTTGGAAGGCCCAAAGGAGATCGAAGATCATATCTCCAGTGGAATGAAGAAAACATCCCCCCTCAAGTGGTCTTTGAAATACTGTCTCCAAACAATACAACGTATGAAATGGATGAAAAATTCAAATTTTATGAAAAATATGGGGTTGAAGAATATTATGTATATGATCCTGACAAGATCAAAATGAAAGGGTGGATCAGATCTAAAAATCAATTGAATGAAATACCTCATATCAACGGATGGATCAGCCCAAGACTTCAAATACGATTTGATATTTCACAACAGGATCTCGTCATTTATTATCCTGATGGCCAAAAATTTCTTTCATTTTTAGAACTTGATGATGAAAGAAAAAAAGAAAAACTGCGTGCTGATGTAGCAGAGCAGTTACTAAATACAGAAAAGCAACGCGTTGAGAAGGAAAAAAAACGCGTTGAAAAGGAAAAAAAACGCGTTGAGAAAGAAAAAAAACGCGTTGAGAAAGAAAAACAGCGTGCTGAACAGGAAAAACAGCGTGCTGAACAGGAAAAACAACGTGCTGAACAGGAAAAACAGCGTGCTGAACAGGAAAAACAACGTGCTGAAAAAGCTGAAGCTGATATAAAAACATTAATGGCAAAGTTGAAATCGCTGAATATTGATTTGTAATGCTAAAAATTGATTTTCATATCCATACACAGGAAGACCCGGACAATCAAATATCATATTCAGCATATGACGTGATTGACCGGGCTGCATATCTTCATTTTGATGCGATTGCCATTACCAATCATAATTTATTAACCTATGGCAATGATTTGGAGACATACGCAGAAAACAAAGGTGTCATTCTCTTTCCAGGTCTGGAACAATCAATCAATCATAAACATGTGCTATTGATCAATTTTTCTGCCCCTGAATCTCTGATAACATATTCAGATATCGAAAAAACGGCATCCGATCAGACACTGGTCATTGCACCCCACCCTTTTTTTCCTGGAATGCAGTCCATTGGAAAAGAGATGTATTCTCTGACGCGATTATTTGATGCCGTTGAATTGTGCCATTTTTACTGTCCGCAATTGAATTTCAATCGTGAAGCCGTTCGTTTTTCAAAACAGTATGGACTTCCCATGATTGCTGGTTCAGATGCACATGTGTGGGAACAGTTTGGACCGTGCTATTCATTGGTGAACAGTGCAAAAAATAAAACAGCGATCATACAAGCAATCAAGGCGGGGAACGTTCAACCGGTTGCGCCGGCATTAACGCTGGCAAAAATGATGATGATTTATTTCAAAATTCTCAAAAACAAACCCACGCTGAAACGAAGCCTGATAAGAATTCATGGGATAATCAACCGATTGCGTCATGTATCGGCAACACGAAATCTATTGAAATGAAATACTATCCAATAAATATAAACTTAAAACACCGTCGATGCCTGATTGTTGGAGGCGGTGCTGTCGCTTTCAGAAAAATGAATCGTCTTTTGGAGTGCTTTGCAACAGTGACAGTGATCAGTCCACAATTTGATCCTGAATTTTTAGATAAACCTCAGCCAAAAGGCATTGAATTGATTCAAAGAACAATACGAAATCACGACCTTGACGGCTTTTTCATGGTCTTTGCAACAACCAATGATGCTCAGGTCAATCAATGCATTTCAGAATGGGCACAAAAAAAGAATATTTTATGTAACATCGCTGATAATCCAGAGACCTCGGATTTTACCTTGCCATCTATTATTGAACAAGGCGATCTCAATATCACCATTTCAACCAATGGAAAAAGTCCTGCACTGTCCAGGCATATTAGAAAACAATTGGTCAATACCTTTGGTGATGAATATGCATTATTTCTTGTGATCATGGGAAACCTCAGAGACATCTTATCAACACAACAACTTTCTCAGGATGAACGGAAAAAAAAATATCACACATTGATAGACATGCAATTAATCCATCGAATCAAAGAAAAAGATATCAATCATATATCCAGCATCTTATTTGATGTTACCGGATATACCCTTGATGAAATTGTTCATCAGGAAGTCGTTGACCGGATAAAATACACTGCAACATGACCCCACAATCAACAGATAACATTTACGAATTAAAACATATTCAGCATTTTTATGGTCATAACAAAGCCCTTGATATCAGTCATCTATGTATTCCGCGCGGCAGACGTTTTGGTGTGGCAGGCCCCAATGGCAGTGGCAAGTCAACATTACTCAAACTCCTGGCTTTTTGCGAATCGCCCACAAAAGGAACCCTTTTATTGAATGGAAAGCCTGCTCATATGTTTTCACCCTCAATCCGATGTAAGGTCAGCATGCTGCCACAAACATCGTATTTGTTAAATCGAACCGTGGCAGCAAACATTGCCTATGGTCTTAAATTAAGACATTCAACGAAAAATTTTAACACACTGGTCATGGAGGCGTTGGATAGTGTAGGGCTCAATGCCCACGATTTTGTTTATCGTCGAAATCACGAACTATCTGGCGGAGAAGCTCGCCGAGTGGCTCTGGCAGCTCGATTGGTGCTTAAACCTGACGTGTTGGTTCTGGATGAACCCACGGCTGGAATTGATGCTGAAAGCACGGTACGTATACAAGATTCTATCCTTGATATCAGTAAAAAGCTAAAGACCACATTGATTATTTCCAGCCATGATCACGAGTGGTTATCTGATATTTGTGAAACACAAGTATTTATGTTCCAGGGAAGACCCATTGGAACTGAAAAAAAGAATATCATCTTCGGTCCTTTTGAGCCTGTTTCAGCATACAAGTGGCAGAAAATAGAAGATGGTCAAAAACGATTCATTGTTCCAACCCCACCATCACCCCATGCGATTGCTCTGATTGATCCCGGGGATATTCATGTATTTTCTGAAAAACCACCCTTAGAATCAGACCACATCATCATTGAGGGCCAGATTACGCGCCTTTTTGTTATCCCCTATTGCTCAGCCATCAATCTTTCCATACGACTCGGACAACGGCATTTGCTTGCACAAGTTAAAAAAGAAAATTTTAAATTTTTCCCCGGACAAAGGGTTTATGCGGTCTATAAGATGGGTAACGTTCAGTGGTATGATCCAGAGTAGATCTTTTGATTGACTGCCTAAGAAAAACTCAAAAAATAAGTTCCCCATTTTAGATTGGAGTCCCAAAGCTTTAGCTTTAGGAGTTACAGAAAAACAACGTATTGAAAATCTAAGGAACTCCCAAAGCTAAAGCTTTAGGACTCCACTATTCATCGAATTAAGGATCGTGTCTCCGAAATTAAAATGGGGAATGTTTCTTAAAAGCACTATTTCAGCATCAAAAGGATGCTGAAATAGTGCTTTTAAGA
>PEAL01000466.1 GCA_002753725.1 Deltaproteobacteria bacterium | reverse complement strand
AAAGATTTTCGTTCAACTTTATCCAATATGACAGAATATTCTTCAATCTCATCGCTGAGTTTATCAATTTCATCCACAAGCTTTTCAGGGGTGTTTACCTGTTGCTTTTTATTTTCTAAACGCTTAATGCGCTGTTTCAGTTCAATAATTTTGTCTTTGATAATGTCGTAATCTTCCTGGGTCATTTTTTGTAAATCCGCAGCATTGACAGAATAAACCATTAGAACAATGATCATCATAACAAAAAAAAGAAAACGATTAAGGCGAATTGTCATTAAACCCTCCCAATATATCCTAAAAAAATTCTATTGGAGTTTGATTTGCATGATTGATACCAATCACTATTTTTTTCTTTTCACAATGGTTTCTTCAACATTAAAACGATGATTTAAATATCTGGCCAATACAAAACAATAATCAGATAAACGATTTAAATAGGTTTGAATCATGTCTAAGTCATCGAGTCTATCAGACGGATTTGTTTTTTCAATCAATCCAACAACTTTTCTTTCGGAACGACGACAAACCGTGCGAGCCATATGTGAAAAAACAGCACTGATGTGTCCGGCTGGTAAAATAAATGTGTTTAATGGTGGAACAGCACATGACATACGATCCATCGCTTTTTCCAATGATTGAATACGGTCTTCAGGCAGATATCTTTGTGATGAATGAATCGTCTCAGGTGTCGCCAAACAAGCACCAATATCAAACAAATCTATTTGAATCCTGTGAATTTCCTCTGAAATGTCAGAACAATCATCCGGTAGATGCGTCACGATTCCTCCAATCACAGCATTGAGTTCATCCACATCACCATAGGCATTGATTTGATCATGATTTTTGGATACGCGGTGACCGCCAATTAACTGCGTTGTGCTTTGATCTCCCTGTCGTGTGTAAATTCGCATGACTATGATATCAACAAACGTTTTAATGTATCGTGAAAATCCGGATACGAAATACGAACACAGGTTTCTTCAGCAATGTCTGGTGATGTCTCTGTTAAGAGTGCTGCCAGACGAAGTGTCATGGCAATACGATGGTCACCAAAGGATTCTAAATGATCCACCGGGTGTAAAAGCGTTGGACCATGAACAATCAATGTGTCTTCAGTGGCTTCGATCCGAGCCCCCATCTTGTTGAGTTGAGATGAAATTGCAGCCAATCGGTCTGTTTCCTTGATACGTAGCTCCTGAACGCCTTTAAAAACAGTTGTGCCTTTTGCCTGAGTTGCCACAAGAGTTAAAATAGGAACTTCATCCACAAGCGAAGGAATTTCGTTTTCCTCAATGACAGTTGCCAGTATTTCAGAAGAATATGACACCTGTATATCGCCAACAGGCTCTGCCAGAGCATTTTTTTGATGAACATTTATTTGAATATTCATCCGTTTTAAAACATCCAAAAAACCAGTTCGTGTTGGATTGAGTAAGGTTGCTTGTGCGGTTACAGAACTGTTATTCAATATAGCTGCCGCACAAAGAAAAAATGCCGCAGAGGAAGGATCGCCTGGAACATAAAATTGATCGGGAAGTTTGAGATCACTTTTTTGAACCAGCCAGCTATTCCCTTCTTGTGTAATTTTTCCACCCATTTGTCTTAACAAACGTTCCGTATGATCACGGCTGCTCGTTGTTTCAATCACACGGGTTTGTCCTGATGCCTGAATTCCAGCCAAAAGAACAGCACTTTTCAGTTGGGCACTGGCCACTGGAAGTTGATAATCAATACCTTGCAATGCCTGCCCGTGAATGGTCATGGGACATTTGCCATCGGTCGTTATGACCTGTCCGGACATTTGTCTGACAGGAATGGCAATACGTTCCATGGGCCGTTTTCTGAGAGAATTATCACCATCCAGAACAAATCGACCGTTCCTTCCAGCAAGGATACCGGTAATCAATCGCATGGTGGTTCCGGAGTTTCCACAATCAATTGTTCCTTGAGCGTGGGTTTTTCCGGCCAGTCCGGTGATGATCACATTTATAAAATCGTTGGTTTCAAAGTTTCCGCCCAGGGTTTGAAGAGCTTTTAAACTGGATTGCACATCCTCACCCGGTAAGCAGTTAGATACAACGCAACGACCGGATGCCAATATTGCCATCAGCGCTAATCGATGCGATATGGATTTATCGCCCGGGGGCGCAAAACTTCCGTTGAGTGATAGCATGTAATCTTCCTTTCATTCATCTTGTGGGAATGGAATGTCCGTTGGTTTATTGGTCAGTTCGAATCCGGTTACCGCAGCCTAGGACTAAAGCCCAACGCTGAATTGAAAAAGGACGCTAAAGCGCCCTCATAAAGTATAGGCGTGAAATAAGTTCCCCATTTTAGATTGGAGTCCCAAAGCTAAAATGTTTTTATTCCCAGATACGTTGATTGTCATAATCAACCTTATTTTTTTTCAAAAACGTGACAAATTCCTATTGTTCGCGCTTAAAAAAAACTAATCAAGTCCCGAAAGGGACGACAGAAAATAGCCTGGGGTTTCAACCCCAGGCGGACGTACAATTTCAGGTGGTCGTGCTTAGCCTGACGGCTATGGGCTAAAGCCCTAGGCTGCGGTAACCGGATTCGAACTCTTTAGCCTGATAGCTATTCAATCTTTTTTGAACATGCATTGATGCCTGGCTGAGTACCATACCATGAGGGAGCTGTCAAAACATAAGCAATTATCATTCAATGGACATCCCTCTTTCTTCCTTTAATTCATTTAAGAAAATACCTAATTTCAAAAGGGCGCATTCCCAAAAAGTAGGAGCGGATTAATCTTTTTTACTGTACTGAAAATTTCTATGACCGCAAATATTGGTTGGCATAGTTATTGCCTTTACTTCTTGCTATATAATTTTCAATACTAACCAAATCAAAAGAAGCCTATGGTTATTGATTTTGAAACTATTTTTTTTTGCAATTCGTTACCATAACTAACTATTTTAAGAAAACAGATTTTTTTTACTCAACAATTAGATAATAGATAAGAACCGCAAGCGTTAACGAGCAAATAATTTTTTTGCCTCGGCAATCTTTCTCTCGCTAACCCTCGTGGTGTTAATAATTATAGTGGCCCAATACAATTCAAATTACATTCCTCAAGCGGTATATCACTCTTTTCTTTTACTGTCGATGATGGAGGAATTATACCGTATGGTACGATATCCTCCTTCACTGGATATGGTATAAGCCCCGCAGAATTTTATACAGACTTGACAGGATGGATACCAGCGACGGGGAGTGTATCTTATATTCAGACGTATGATTATAGTGTATCTCCAATAGTTCAAATTTATGTAACGACACTGCCAGAATATATTATTTTTAATTCAACAAGTTGTTTTTTTGGTAATGGGTTTGATTCTTCTATTTCTATTAATCTGACAGGAGACATTGATAATAATGTTGACTTCAAGTTGTATACAGAGACAGGCCTAAAAGCGGCAGGGAATTTTTTGGAAGGCGCATGCACACTATCATATAGTGGTGAATTCGTTAAATATTCAATAAAAGCTGGCGGGTATACCTTATATTCTGGTTCCGCTTCTAGTTTGGCACAAAATAAAAATTTGTCGATCACACAAAAAGAAATTCAACGGAATCCGAGTGATTTTAGGATTGAAGGAAATTCAGGCGACGGGGTAACTATTTTAAACAATAGCGGAATATCAATGTGTAAAATTAAAGTTGTTTCGCTATAACCTAAATCTTGCAAGCTATATTTTTTGCATATTGCGCTTGCAAGATTTAATTTTTTTTGTACAGACATAAAAAGGCTGTGACCTTTTCAAGAGGTGTACAACGGTCTATCATTTAAGTGCAATTATTCTATCAAAAAAAATGCAATTTACTTGGGTTAAAGTATTTCCCTCAATTCTAT
Organism: Deltaproteobacteria bacterium; assembly: GCA_002753725.1. GTDB lineage: Bacteria > Desulfobacterota > Desulfobacteria > Desulfobacterales > Magnetomoraceae > Magnetomorum. Next base: position 180 of record PEAL01000466.1, on the reverse strand, counting down.
TGCTATCATATGTATATGCTATATCCCACGCTTTTTCTAATTTTTTTAGATGAAACGGGTGGAAATGGCAATCGAAAATTGACCACCTGTGGTAACCGAAAATTGACCACCCTGTTTTATTTATTTTAGGTTAGGTACTCTTTGCCTAACCCATTATTGATTTTATTTGTTTTTATCTCA
>PEAL01000465.1 GCA_002753725.1 Deltaproteobacteria bacterium | reverse complement strand
ACGAATGGGGATTAAAGCCAGTGATGTGATCAAAAAACTCATGGAAATGGGCGTGATGGCAACGGTTAATCAGTCTTTGGATTATGACACTGCTGTATTGATTGCCACGGAGTTTAGTTTTGAAGTTGAAAAAGGATCTTTTGAAGAAGATACGTTTTTAGAAGCGATGGAAGATGCGCCTGGCGATCTGGAAGAACGACCACCCGTTGTTACAATAATGGGCCATGTGGATCATGGAAAAACCTCATTATTGGATGCTATTCGGGAAACAAGGATTACAGAAACAGAAGCTGGCGGTATTACTCAGCATATTGGGGCTTATAATGTTCAAACCGGTCGGGGACAGATTATTTTTCTGGATACACCGGGTCATGAAGCCTTTACAACCATGCGAGCGCGCGGTGCTCAAATTACTGATATCGTGGTGCTTGTTGTTGCTGCGGATGATGGCGTCATGCCACAAACCATTGAAGCGATCAATCATGCAAAAGCAGCAGAAGTTCCTATTATTGTTGCAGTCAATAAAATAGATAAACTTGGCGCAGAACCGGATCGCGTCAAACGTGAGTTATCCGATCATGGATTGATGTCTGAAGACTGGGGTGGAGATGCTATTTTTACCCATGTGTCAGCTAAAAATAAAGAGGGGATCGACAATCTCCTGGAAATGATTTTACTGCAAAGTGAAGTTTTGGAGCTTAAGGCGAATCCTAATAAATCGGCGAGAGGCCATGTGGTTGAGGCTAAAATTGATTCCGGTCGCGGCGCTGTCGCTACTGTGTTGATTCAGGAAGGAACCTTGCATAAAGGCGATCCTGTCGTTTGCGGAGTTCATTTTGGTAAAGTGCGTGCGCTCATCAATGATAGAAATCAACAGATTCATTCCGCCGGACCTTCAATTCCAGTCGAAATCCTCGGATTGACCGGAGTTCCTATGGCGGGTGACGAATTAATCGCTGTTTCAGATGAAAAAACAGCCAAACAGGTTAGCCATCACCGAATTCAAAAACAACGCATGCTTGAACTGGCAAAAAGCAATCGTATCAGCCTGGAAAATTTCTTTGAAAAAATGCAATCTCAGGATGTCAAAGCCCTTAATCTTATTGTTAAAACAGATGTTCATGGCTCTCTCGAAGCGATCAATGAATCCTTGACAAAATTATCAAGCGATGAAGTAAAAATCGAAATCGTTCATTCCGCAACAGGAACAATCACAGAAACAGATATCTCCCTGGCAGCAGTGTCTGATGCCATTGTTATCGGATTTAACGTCCGACCGCCATCCCGTGTTCAAGAACTGGCCAACGAAGAAAACGTGGATATTCGTTTTTATGATGTCATCTATAACCTGATCAATGACATTAAAGATGCTGTAGTAGGAATGATGTCATCGACCTTTGAAGATGAAGTGTTGGGGCATGCAGAAGTACGAGAAATTTTCTCAATCCCTAAAATTGGTGTTATTGCAGGTAGTTATATCACTAATGGCAAGGTCGAACGAAATCGACCGGTACGACTGCTCCGTGAAGGCGTGGTACTGTATACCGGAAAAATTTCTTCCCTCAAACGATTCAAAGAGGATGCTAAAGAAGTGCTATCAGGTTATGAATGTGGTATTGGTATTGAAAATTATAATGATATCAAACTCGGTGATGTCATCGAATGTTTTCATCTCAAAGAAATAAAACCGGTTATCCAAGAGACATCTTAAGAAATGGGTATGGTTATTGGAATTGGTACGATCAGCCTTCGACTTCCTGAAAACAATACACTCAAAGGCAAACGTAAGATTATCAAATCCATTCTTGGAAAGATGAAAAATACGTTTAATGTGTCTGCTGCGGAAGTGGGGGAGAATGATGTCCACCGAAGATCTGAAATCGGTTTTTCAATGGTAGGCAATGAAACAGGCCATATCAACTCTAAACTAGATAAGCTGATTAACATGGTTGATGATACAGGGCTGGCAGAACTTGTTGATACACAAATAGAAATTATTCATTTTTAGTTATGAAAACATATCCAAGATCAGATAGAGTGAGTACACGCATTCGGGAAGAAATTTCGAATGTTTTAACGAGAGGTGTTAAAGACCCTCGCTTAAACAATATCACAATTACAGACGTAAAAATGAACAGAGACCTAAAAAAGGCAAGAGTTTATTATTGTCTGTTAGGCGATGAATCACAAAAAAAAGACGCTGAAAATGGATTGAAAAGTGCGTTGGGTTTCATGAAACGAGAAGTGGCCAGTCGTCTGGGCTTGCGATATATGCCGGAAATAAAATTTTTGTTTGATGAATCTTTTGATTACAGCTCAAAAATTGATAAAATATTCGATACAATAAATAAAAAAGAATATCCGGGCTTATAGCGGATTGTGTTATTATCCTAAAATATGAATGAAGCCATCTATGCAACGGCAACCAAAAAGATATGATAATGTTCCTGGCGGAATACTCGTGGTAGATAAACCCGAAAACCAAACATCAACTCAGGTGGTTTCGAAGATCAAGAAAGCATTGAATGCCAGAAAAGTTGGCCATACAGGAACGCTCGACCCGTTTGCAACAGGTATTGTTATTTGTTGTATCAATCAGGCGACAAAGTTGGCGCAATTCTTTTTAGAAGGTGATAAAACATACGAGGGCGTTCTTCACTTAGGAATCGACACAGATACGCAGGATAAAACAGGAAAAATTGTATACCAAAAAGAACCTTCGTGCCAAATCTCTGATATAGAAAACGTTTTTTCTCAATTTTTGGGGGAGATTGAACAGTTTCCGCCCGTTTTTTCAGCCTTGAAACACAAAGGAATTCCTCTGTATCAATGGGCAAGAAAAGGGCAACCGGTTCAAAAACCACCCCGCAAGGTTCGCATTTACGAACTGAATATTCAGGACATTTCTCTTCCATTTGTTCGTTTTGATGTCAGGTGTTCTTCAGGAACGTACATACGAACATTATGTTCAGATATAGGACGACAGTTGGGTTGTGGTGGGCATTTAAGAGATCTTTGCAGAACTGAAAGTTGCGGATATACCATTGATGAAGCGTTAACATATGATCAGATTTCAGAGCAAGTTTTGGATGGCACATTAAAATCAACGATTGTTCCAACATCAGATGCACTGAAAAAAATACCCAAAATTGTTGCAACAGCCGCCATAAAAAAACAAATTCAAAATGGTGGCGCATTGTTTCGCAACAATTTTTCTCCAGAAATAGTGGATCAAGGAAATATTTTGCAAGTAGTAACGTCAGATAATAAACTACTTGCTGTGCTTCGATGGACGGCAGAAAGTGATGAATGCAACATCGTCCGTCTTTTTTCAGAAAAAAAGTGAAAGATACGTTTCACTTTTCATTTTACCCATGAAGGGGTATCGATTAAGAAATTGAAAGGATTATCCTAGGAGGTGATGAAAAATGTCTATTTCTCGTAATGACAAAAATAATTTGATAGAGCAATACAAACTTCATGAGTCAGATACTGGCTCACCAGAAGTTCAGGTGGCAATTCTGACACGGCGTATTAGCAATTTAACAGAGCATTTTAAAACGCATAAAAAAGACCATCATTCGCGCAGGGGGTTGTTGAAACTTGTTGGAAGACGGAGAAGTTTATTAAATTATGTTAAATCAAGTAATGTAAATCGGTATCGATCCCTCATTCAAAGCCTGGGTCTCAGAAGATAATTTTTTGGGGAACAGGAATTCAATAATGCTTTGATTTGAATATTGTCTGTTCCTTGGCAACGATGATTTAATAACTCTCCCATTATGCTCTCCTGGCGGGGGGAAGGTCTTTTTGAATGAATACATTCAAGAGATAAATGATATATTCTTTATCTTTACGAATAATGATATTTTTTCATAAGGATAACCTTTGCCCTATTTCAGGTTGTAAGAATGGGAAAGTTCTTAAATTGTCGTTGCTTAGCCTTTGTAGGAGAGTTTAATGGAATTAGAGCTTAAAGCGGAAATTGGTGGAAGAACCTTAAGTGTCCGAACCGGAAAAATGGCCAAACAGGCCTCCGGTGCAGTCCTGGTTCAGTATGGTGAGACCCAGGTGCTTGTCTC
>PEAL01000464.1 GCA_002753725.1 Deltaproteobacteria bacterium | reverse complement strand
CCAATAATAAAGCAGCATTATGGAAATTAGATGAATGATGCTTCGATATTATTGGCTTTAAATTGACTCTTTTTTTGGAAATATTTAAAAATCAGGCATTGAGAGGTTCGGATAGAACCACAGATTTTTCCTATCAACTCAGCTCTTTTCTCGAATCTGGAAATGAAATAGATATCGTTCTGGAAGGTGGAAACGTTGTAATCATGGCTGAATGTAAGAACTACGCACCTGAATATATTCATAAGATGACAAAAAAAATGGTGGATGAATTTGCAGAAAAAGCCAGGCGCCTGGCAAAAGAACGGTTTCAACATAAGAAACTGCGCCTGGCTTATTTCAGCAAGAATGGATTTGAGGATAAAATGAAGCCTGTTTTTGATCGTCATGGAATTGTTTTAGGCAATTGACTGCTGGAATGGTTCTCCCGTTCCTGATGGCTTAAAAAGGGTTAATTATACAATAGAAGGTTCAATGGACAGCCTGATACGTTGGCCTGATTTTGCAACACTCTTTATACAAAACTGTTTAAACAAGTAATCATTATGAAAGATTTTAACATCACAGCTAAAGATATTGCTTTTCTTGGTCATGGAAGTAAAATGGCTTCGATCAAACATTCCTTTAATAACAATATTTTGATCTGCCAGGAAAGCCAACGCTTTTTATTACCACCTACTTTATTATCATTATTCTTTGGTTTATATATACCATTGTCTATATACTTTACCTGGATTGATTTCACAAAAGTGCCTTTTTTTGCTAAGGAATACTCGAAAAATAAGTTCCCCATTTTAGATTGGAGTCCCAAAGCTTTAGGACTCCACTATTCATCGAATTAAGGATCGTGTCTCCGAAATTAAAATGGGGAACTTATTTTTCAAGCATTCCTAAGTAATGGACTGCTGACCTTTGATAATTTTTGAAAGCTTTTGTGTTGAAATGTCCAGTTGATGTGCCAAAGTTTTTGTTGAGATTTTCTGTGGATCAATAAAGGTTGTTTTTAAAATTTGACCAGGATGCATTGATTGTTTTTTCATTTGAGATTCCTTTGATGTTCAATTGAAGATTAATTGTTCATTATCATTTTCGCACTGAACAATGCAATAATAAATAAAAGGGCGAATTAGAATATGAATCAATATCATTCGCCCATAGCCGTCAGACTAAAAAGAATTTTGTTTAAAAACAACACTTTAAGTCCCGTTAGGGACGACAGATAATAGCCTGGAGCTTCAGCTCCAGGCTTCTTGATCGGGAAGTGCTATAAATTACAACCGCAACAAAAACCTGGCGCTGAAGCTCCAGGCTTGAGTCTGCGATGATTTTTGAAAAATATATCAACCCCGCACCAACCATGCGATTTCGGCTTAAAGTTAAATTCATGCTCTGACTTAACTGATCTTTTTTTCTTTAAGGACATGACAAATGACCATTTCTTATCTTTTATAATATTTTCAATGCGTTTATCGTCATATGCACTGTCACCCATAACAACAATTTTTTTCGGATCATGTCTGCCTCGCATACGTCTACAAGTGTTGGTTTTTATAAATAGCTTGAAATATGAAGAATATTGTGTTAACAATTTACAGATAGTGTGATTTTTTGTTTGAATTATTCTTTGATAATCTTGAATTTGAATGCGTACTGACGTACAATTTTGAACTCTATTTAAATCTGATAAGGAATCGCGATTAAATAACTTTACCATTTGAAGTCCCTTGAGTGGAGTCCTAAAGCTTTAGCTTTGGGAGTTATTAGCTTTTCAATGCGTTGTTTTTCTGTGAGTCCCAAAGCTAAAGCTTTGGGACTCCACTCAAGGGAACGTTATTAAATTTTGATTCCTAAGGATGCACCCAAGGGTTCATCCTTAGGGTTCATTGAGGCGTCAGGGCCTGTCAAATTTTTGGCTGTTGACAGTCTAAAAGCCATGTGATTTAAGGCAACATTTTAACGGTTGCGGTTTAAATTCATAAAAAATTAAAGGCGAAAGCAATGTTTACGACTTTTTTCTATCAAATTAAAGATGCAGGCATACCTGTTTCCCCGACATCCTTTTTAAGATTGCAAAAAGCCCTGTGCCTTGGGCTGATTCAGTCAATCGATGATTTTTATATCGCTGGACGAAGCCTGCTCATTAAAAGTGAAAAATATTTTGATCTGTATGATCAACTGTTTGCCCATCATTTTGAGGGTGCAGACTTGCCTGATCCCAAAGGCCTGGAAATGGATAATCTGGTGGAATCCTTGTTGAATGAATGGCTCCAGGATCCCAAAGCGCTGGCCAATGCGCTGGGTATTGATGAATCTGAAATCAGCAAGCTTTCTCCTGAAGAATTAATTGAGTATTTTAAAAAACGCCTGGCCGATCAAACAGAACGTCACGATGGTGGCAATCGATGGATTGGCACGGGCGGCACGTCACCTGTTGGACATTCTGGATTTCATCCTGGGGGAATGCGAGTGGGAGGCGTTTCCAGAAATAAATCAGCGGTAAAAGTGGCAATGGAACGGCGTTATCGGGATTATTCCAAATCCGGCCCCTTGACCCACAGTATGATGGGCGAGGCATTGAAACGATTACGCCACATGAAACCATCCGGACCCAAAGATTTATTGAATATTGATGATACGATCTATAAAACCATTAAAAATGGTGGAGAGATTGAACTGATCTTTGACCGGAATGTCAAAGACAGACTCAAAATAATTCTGGCCATTGACAACGGCGGATGGTCCATGGATCCCTTTATTCCAATTGTTCAAACCCTGTTTGATTACAGCCGTGCACAATTCAAAGAACTCAAGACCTTCTTTTTTCACAACACGATTTATGACACCCTCTGGCAAGATCCTGGTCGATATAAAAAACCCTTCAAGGTTCAGGAGTTTATTCGCATGGATCCACAGGCCCGGTTTATCATTGTCGGTGATGCCAGCATGGCGCCTTACGAATTGATGGCATCAGATGGTGGCCTTAACATTACCTATAGAACGGGTCAACCCAGTATCAATCGACTTCAGTTTATCAAAGATACCTTCCCCAAAAGCATCTGGCTGAACCCGTTACCAGAGCATACCTGGCATTACACCCAAACCATTCATGCCATCCGAAAAATTTTTCCCATTTTTGAATTGTCATTAGATGGCCTGGAAAAAGGAATTGCGCATTTGATGGCAAAAAATTAGCCAGGATATATCAGCCAAACCATAAGGACTTATTCATGAATACAAATAGATATAATAAAATTACGTTAAGAATACTTTTGTGTATATTTTTTATATTTGTCATAGCAGATCATGCTTTTGCCCATAAAGTTTCTATTTTTGCCTGGGTTGAAGGTGACACGGTGTATACAGAAAGCAAATTTATGGGGGGCAAAACCGTTAGAAATGCACCCATTGAAATTCTTGATGCTCAAGGTAAAAAACTACTTGAAGGGACAACCAATGATAATGGAGAATTTTCATTTAAAATACCTCAAAAAACAGAAATGAAAATTGTTCTTCTGGCAGGAATGGGTCATAAAGCTTACTGGACCATTCCGGTGGAAGATTTCCAAGAAGACATGACAGCATCTTCAAAGAAAAACAGCATCAATACAGATATCCCTTCTGAAAAAAGTATTATCTCCAAACCTGTACCCGAACAAAAACAAGTGCCCCCCAATGGTCTTACTTCGGTGGAGATTCAAACCATTATCGAAAATGCTCTGGATAAAAAAATGCAACCCTTCATGACCCGGATGAATAAATTACTCAACCCTGATCACGGTCCTGATCTTAAAGACATTTTCGGCGGCATTGGTTATATTCTTGGACTGATGGGACTTGGTGCATATGTTCACTATCGCAATAAGATGAAAGCATATGAAAAACAATGATTCAAGAACCTTTTGCAACAGGCCATTCATGGATACATCGTATTGACCCCAGGTATAGAATTGTTTTTTCAGGGATAATTTCTTTAACGATAGCAATTTCAAACCAGTTTCCTGCATTGGTCACCGGCCTTTTTTTTTCGATGGTTCTTGTTGGTCTTGCGCGATTAAATATAAAAGCGGTAATCAAACGACTCACCG
>PEAL01000463.1 GCA_002753725.1 Deltaproteobacteria bacterium | reverse complement strand
TACTTTCGAGAGATGTGAGAATTTTGGTTTAAAAAAAGGAATACTATATAAGCTGCGATATTTTGTTAAAAACAATCTTCCTGGGCAAAATTTTTGTGGTTGGTTGGAAAATCAGTTCTATCTTGCTTTATTTCTTTTATTTTAAAGCAGATTTATAAATTAACCATTCAATAAATGTGACAAAACAACTTCTGAATCAACTAAATCCGCTGACCAGATATTCTGTTTAATGCCATGGGTGGTAATCATTGTCAGAAAAAGCTGTTTTTTTGTCCGGGTCTTATCTTCGAAAACTGACATCTTATTGATCAATGATTTGGCGTAGTTTTTATCAATGGTAAAAATATTGCTGGAATATTTAATCTCACAAATATTCATCGCATTGTCATTTCTATCAATGATCAGGTCAATTTGAGCCCCAGGGTAATCACTTTTTGCAGAAGCGTGATGATGCCATGATCCAACTTCTCCTGCCATATTGCGAATATCAAGACACTTTAAAACACAATCAATGTGCTTGATACAAACAGATTCAAAAGCATACCCTGACCAAATTTTGAACAAGGGTGTATTGGCCATATTCAACCAATAGTTTGGATTGTATTTAATTGTCCCTTTATGTTGAACAGGTTCTATCCAGTTTAAAAAAAACAAGGTATATTCATCTGAAATTTTTATCATAAACTCTTTTTTTCTTTTATCAAAAGGAATGAATTCCTCAATAAAGCCTGATTCTCTTAATTCCATTATCCTTTTTTTAAAAGTTCCCCCGCTGGTCAGGCCTGTGGCTTTTAATAAGGCCTCTCTTGAGATGCCATTTCTTTTTTTAGCAATTTCTCTGATAATGATATTGTGAACATCAGAATGATCAAACAGGGATTCAAATAATCGATTAAATTCTGAAAATAAAAATCCATCTTTATGAAAACAAAGAGAGTTAATTATTTGAGTTGAGGATTGTCCCTTTTTAATCTGTCGTAAATAGTGAGGGATTCCGCCCATCACCATATAGAGTTCAAGAATTTGCATTGGTTTCAGGCGGATTCCTTTGCTTTTTAAATACAGGGCTGTTTCGCTTAAAGAAAAAGGATGTAAATGAATGGTGTCTGTTATTCTGTTGTGCAATCCACCTTTTGCATTGATCAGTTTTTCCAAAATCCACGATGCCGCAGAACCACACACAATAACAATTAAATTGTCAATTTTACTCCACTGACTGTTCCATTCATAATCTAAAGCCTCCAATAAGCCAGAACGTTTGGTTGCCAGCCAGGGTAACTCATCAAAAAATAGAATTATTTTCCTGTTTTGTTGATGATACCTGATAAAAGAGGTCAGGATGGAAAAAGCTTCTTTCCATGATTCTGGCTTCTTGATTGGCAGGTCAGGCATGAATGTCTCACGAATTGACTGATGAAAATTGTCAAGCTGGGTCTGATAAGACGCATTTTTTTGTCCAACAATTTCAAAAAAAAAACCTTTACCCTTAAAAAACTGTCTGATTAAAAATGTCTTACCGACACGACGTCTCCCATAAATGGCCAATAATTCTGATTCATTGGAATGTAAAAGATGATCCAGCTTTGTTTTTTCATTATCTCTTCCAACAAGATTCATATATAATTCCTTATGATCAGGTTTAAGTATGTAATAAAAAAGATTTGGCTGATTATAAATAAATTATAATCAGCCAAATCAAAATATGCAAGAAAGATTTGGCTGATTATATAAATTTTATAATCAGCCAAATCTATAATAATTCAGGTAAAGCATTCTGTTCTGATTCATTCCTTTATCACATAAAGATTTTATTTTTTGAATTAAATAAAGGAAAGATCAATAAAAAACTATCATCATCATCAAACAAAATAAACGATATTAACAGTAAAAAATTACCAGATAATACGATTTTCCCATAACTCACTAAAAAAAATCTCCCAGGGGATTATGTGAATGTTTTCATGTTTTCTTTGTCGTTTTTCGTTACATACCAGATATGTCTTGCGTGGTTTAAATTCATCATGGAATTTTTGTAAGGATAATAAATCTTTTTTATGAATATTTTTTCCACCCTTAACTTCAATCGCCACTTCACCATTACCCAGGATAAAATCGACTTCAAGACCTGTTTTGGTTCTCCAGAATTGAATATCAAAGTCTATTTCCTGATACGAATTATAGGCTAAGATTTCCATTAAGATAAAATGTTCAAAAGCCTTACCAAATAGCGCCCCCATTTCTTCTTCAATAACACGCTTGCATAAAAATCCTGCAACACCGACATCAAATAAATAAAACTTGGGACTTTTTGTGATTATTTGTCGATTCTGTCTTCGATTAAAAGGAAGAATCATCTTACCAAGAAGGGTATCACACAATATTTGATAGTATTCTTTGACTGTCTTTGAATCAACGCCGCAATCTCTTGCAATGTTTGCGTAATTGGTTAATTCACCATGAGAAAATCTTATGGCATCAAAGAATCTTGAAAATGCGGGTATATTTCGTGTTAAACCTTCATCAAAAACTTCCTCTTTTAGATAATCATTAATATATGATCGTATTGTTTTTTTATAATGATTGCTTAAATAGTGTGATGGAATCAAGCCACGATTTAATGCTTTTAACAATGAAAAATCATTAATTTCCTTCCAGATTAAGGGAAACATTTCAAATCGCCAAGCGCGTCCACCCAATAAGTTGGCCTTCCCTCTTTTGAGCTTTCGAGCACTCGAACCACATAATATAAATCGCAAACCTTTGTTTTCAATTAACCAGTGTATTTCATCAAGAACTGAAGGAACTTTTTGAACTTCATCAATAATAATGGGTGCTTTTAATAAATCTGGACCTAATGCTATAATTTGTTCTCTTAGTATTGCCGGACGCTTTGATAATTCAATGGAATAATCTGTATCCAACAAATCAATGATATGGCTTTTAACAAATTTTTCGTTCAAATACGTTGTTTTTCCTGTTTTCCGCGGCCCCCATAAAAAAGCAGATTGTTTTTGGGGTAAGGTAATATCCAAAATTCTTGAAATAGAATCCATTTTCGGAATTAACTCCTTTTTGGTAAGATATTTTTGGAATTTATGTATAACTTTTATGAAATTATTGCAAGGACATTGAAAATTGATTTGTGATATAAATGGCTTTTTCTCTGACCAAATACACTTTAGGGCAAAGCTAATACTCGTGTCATTTTCTGCAATAAGCTGTCCGAAGTCTCTTTGAGCGTAAATCAGATCAAGATCAACATTTTCAATAAGCCTGTTTCCGAGTTGATCAGAAACGATAATTTTTATTGTTTGATCTTCAGGTGTAATTGCGTGACGATAATGAACTTTAATAGAATTAACTCTTTCTAAAATGGGGAACTTATTTTCCGAGAATTCCTGACATTCCAAATTTACAGGGTAAAATTGAATTATGATAGAAGGTCATATAAAATTACCTTATTAATAAATCATTCCAATGATCCTCGCTCATATCTTCATATAATTTAAAGAATATAAGCCATAAATTGTTTGAGCAGTTCTTCGCGGTTGACAAATCGGCCAATATCATCACCGCTTAATTCAGTGACAACAAACAAGGGGTTCTGGCTGCCAAAAAAAGAGAGAATATCAGTCATAATAAAGCGCTCCTCTTAATTCACCTTTTTAAAAATATACAATGCGTTTAAACGAATATTTTCATTGGTTTCTGTCTCAATAATATTTAAAATGATTTCCCTTAACCGCGCATAATCAATTTTTCGATACACATCAAACAATTGAAGTAAATATTGATGCCCGGATTCATCATCAAAATCCAAATTACAATCCAGCAGGGGTTTGATTGTTTCAACATAAAATTCGACAGTTTTGGATGCTGCCTCAAGAATCTCTGTCTCAATGGGGCAGGCGAAAATGGAAGAATCGCCTTCTGACAGCTTTTGATGCACAAATTCTGGGAATTGGCAGTGGAATGTCAAGAGTTCTGCTGGGGTTGTATTTGGGAAATAGTTAAAAATTTCTTTATCAGATAAATTGTTCAGTTTGTTTATTGCCTTGTCTGTCCATTCGTGAAGTTTTGTCTGGTTGTT
>PEAL01000462.1 GCA_002753725.1 Deltaproteobacteria bacterium | reverse complement strand
GTGCAAATATTTTGATTCATGTTGTTGCTGATTTTTCGCTGTACTATGACCATCGAACAGATTATGTCAATGCGGGCAATTCTGAAAAATGGGCACTTGACGGGCCATTCACCCTTGAAGCCTGGATCCATCCCATTGATACAGCATCTGAAAAAGATGAGCAGTTGGATTATCTGATGGACAAGAACGTTTTTTCTGTGATGATCAATCACCGCCATAGCTCTGAATATTGGGACAATAGCCTGGTGTATTGGATGCTTCAAAATAATGGGGACTGGCATGCTGTGAGTACTCCTGAATACTCCATTCAGTGGAATCGATGGCAACATATTGCTGTTGTGGATGATGCCAATGGTCAGCTCCAACTGTATATCAACGGTGAAAAAATGAAATTGCTTTTTAATGGATCTCTCTATGCCGGGACACGAGCAAATCATCATATTTATCCCTTTATTCTGGGGAATGCATCAGATTTACAGCATGGATTTCAAGGGTGGATGGATGAAATTTATGTCTGGTCTGAAGCAAGGACTCAGGCACAGATTCAGCAATCAATGTTCAGTTGTTTTCCTGGAAAAGCGCCGGCTTTGATTGCTTATTTCCCAATGAATACGTCAAATACACAACTCCTGGATCGTTCAATGAATACTTTAAATGGAAGCCTGTATGGGGTACAGTTTCAGAGCGGCATATTGCCAAGATACCCCGTATCGTTAGGCGCTCTCATTACACTTTTTGGTGTGATGAGTGGTTTTTCAGAAGCATCTGTTTGTGTGGAAGATGTTCAACACAATCTTGTGCTGGGAATGGATGATTTGATGTCTGTATTTCTGAATGTGGTATCTCCTGCAGGCAAGTAAAATATTTTTTGGAAATCAAAAAATATTTAGGAATGCTCGAAAAATAAGTTCCCCATTTGAAGTCCCTTGGGTGGAGTCCCAAAGCTTTAGCTTTGGGAATTCCTTAGAATTTCGCCCACCTTCTTTTGAATTAAAAGTTACTCAGTTGTGCGCTTATGGGAAGGCTCCCATTTGCTCCAAAGTCCAATCGCTCTGGCAATATTGGAATATCCTTTTTCACGATCATAATATGCGGCTGTTGCACTTATTCTGGCTCTGTTGCGGTCAAGTTCTGCCTCAAGGTATCGAGTGATATTGGCTGAACCGCCTTCATATTGTTTTTTTACCTGTTGAAAGGATTCCTGCGCACTCTCAACACTGCTTTTTGCGACAATAAGACGCGCATTGGCAGCATCCAGATTTAAATACGCATTTTTAACATCCAGGCGGATGTCCATAATTATTTTTCGATATGCTTCAGTCAATTCTTGCAACCTGGCTGAGGCCTTATCAACCTGTGCCTGGGTCTGCATACCATTAAAAAGATTCCAGTTTAGCATGGCGCCGGCTGACCAGTTCCGCCGTTTTGAATGATATCCCATATCCCATGCATCATAGTAGTGACGTGTGAATAAATTGACCTGGGGTAAATAACCGGTCATGGCAGCATCGACCCCAAGGCGGCTTTGAGAGATTTGGGTGTGAACCTTATGGATTTCCGGTCGATTTTCAATAGAAAATTGAAAGCCATCGGAATCATTTTCAGGAACATCAATCCATTGCGTTTCTGTTTTTTTCAGGATAATTGTGTGATCCGGAGTCAGGGCAATCAGGTTGGATAGAACAGCAATGGAAATTTTTTGTTGATTTGTGCTTCGAACCACAGCTTCTTTAACCTGAGCCAAACGGACCTGAAGACTCAAGACATCAGATTGCAATGCCCCCCCAGCTTCAAACCGCACCTGCATCATGCGAAGTTGTTCTTCAACAGATGCGACAGATTCTCTGGCAATATGAATATAATCTTCGGCTGCCAATGCATCATAGTAAGCATTCACCACCGATGCCATCAGTTGATTCTCGATGGCTGTTTTATCCAGATGGGAGGCATGTTCGCTTTTTTGGGCCATTTTTTGACTCAAAAAATGTCTACCACCGCTAAAAATTGTGTAATTGACATTCACGCCGGTTTCATAGTTTTCAAACCATCCAGGATTGTTAAAATTGGTATTGGGCGGTAATTTGCGTTGATCGATGGTTTTGAATAAATACCCTGACGGCGTCTCTCCACTGACAAATTCAGTATAAAAGTCAATGGTTGGGAAAAAGGCCGAACGCGCTGAACGAATATCAGCACGCGCCTGTTCAATTCTTGCCAGAGCCATTCGGGTATCAGGATTGTTTTTAAGGGCCAGTTGCAAAGCTGTGGTAATGGATAGTGGTGAGTTGATATCCCATTTTTCAGTGTCTGGCGATATATTGGGTGTGGGTTGAGAAACGTGAATGACATCAGGTGGGGATTGAACAATCTTTGTTTTTGAATATCTGATGGTTACACATGCGGATAACATCAGAATAAAAAATATTACGAGTGATTGTTTGAATAACGTCTTCATTGTTAGCCTTTCTGTTTTTTAGGATCAATCCTTGGAAACACGAATTGAATGCTTAAATACAACATCGTATAGAGGCTTGGCGATTTGAACGAACATGTTTACCTCCTTTTTGGATTAAAGATTATGTCTGTATTTGTATGGAATAATTTGGTTGGATTTGTCAAGTAAATAAAGGGTGGCAACGATGTCAAGGAAGGGGCAATTGGATTCACTGTTGAAAATATCCCATGCCCTTTCGAATATCTTTTTTTTTAATTAAGGAATACTCGAAAAATAAGTTCCCCATTTTAGATTGGAGTCCCAAAGCTTTAGCTTTGGGAGTGACAGAAAAACAACGCATTGAAAATTTAAGGAACTCCCAAAGCTAAAGCTTTAGGACTCCATCCAAGGGATTCAAATGGGAAAGTTATTTAATTGTGATTCCTAACCATTTTTTTGCTCAAAAAATTTCATAAAATCAACCAACGCTTCAACCGATTTCATATCACAAGCGTTGTAGATCGATGCCCGGCATCCACCAACAGATCGGTGACCTTTCAATCCGCCCAAACCTTTTTCCATTGCCTCTGCTACAAATTGTTTTTCTAAATCTTCTGATGGAAGACGAAACGTAACATTCATCAATGATCGACTGTCAGGCTGTGCTGTCCCACGATAAAAACCATCGTCAGACATCAGGTCGTACAACAGGTTCGCTTTTTTTACATTGATTTCATGAATATTTTCTAAACCGCCCATTGTTTCTTCAATCCACTCCAGAACGAGTTGAACCGCATAAATGGAAAAACAGGGAGGCGTGTTATACAATGAATTCTTTTCAGAAAAGGTTGTGTATTTAAGCATTGATGGTAAATTTGCTGGAATTTTTTCCAGCATATCTTTCCGAATAATGACCATACATACACCCGCAGGGCCTAGATTCTTCTGTGCCCCTGCGTAAATCAATCCAAAGGGTTGAATATCCAGGGGACGACTGAGAATGTCAGATGACATGTCTGCAATGATGGGAACCCCATTTGTATTAGGAAATTCATGCCATTGTGTGCCTTTGATCGTATTGTTTGAGGTAATATGAACGTAGGCTGCATCAGCGGACAAATCCAGATTTTTTGGAATATATGAAAAATTTTTATCTTCAGAGGATGCTGCAACATGCGTGGTTTTTCCCAAAATAGCGGCTTCTTTGATGGCTTTTGTTGACCATGTACCGGTATTGACATAATCAGCAACAGCAGCATCAGGAAGAAAGTTCATGGGAACCATTGTAAATTGTAGGCTGGCACCGCCCTGAACAAATAAAATATCATAATTATCGCCAAGATTTAACAAACGTATGGTTCGTAATTTGGCATCGTTGATAATATCATCAAACGGTTTTGACCGATGGCTGATTTCTGTGATAGACATGCCGGATGATTGGTAGTTTAAAAAAGAATCTTTGATTTTTTCCAGAACAGGAAGCGGTAAAGCAGAAGGTCCTGGGTTAAAGTTATGTATTCGATTTTCCATTTTGTTATTATATACCTTTCTTAAAAAAAATTGATTTTCTTGTCCAAATATCACTCAAGGTCTTTTAGATCAAGGAAAATTTGGCATCCTTCATGACCACTGTAAAGGTCAGGTATTTTATTTGAA
>PEAL01000070.1 GCA_002753725.1 Deltaproteobacteria bacterium | reverse complement strand
CAATGCCAATGTATATTTTTTATTATTTTCCTTTTTTTTTTTATGCAATATAATTTTTTTTTTAAATTAAGTGTCAGTTTTTCCGAATTTTTGTGTCTATTATTTAAAATGGCATTTACATTGCAGAATGACTTTGTAGATATGATGAATTTAATTTTATTAATTGACCAGGAGGAAAATAATGACACTTACAAAAAACAATATTGTCACGACAATCAGCAAAGATGTTGGTTTTACCAAAAAAGATTCAGTAACGCTTGTTGAATCATTGCTGGAAATAGTAAAAAAAACGCTGGAAGCCGGAGAGGATGTTCTTATCTCAGGTTTTGGTAAATTTTGCATCAAAACAAAAAACTCTCGAAAAGGTAGAAATCCAGCAACTGGCGAACCAATGACCCTTAAAGCGAGAAAAGTTGTAACATTCAAATGTTCAGGCAAACTCAGAGAAAAAATCTGCTGTGCTTGAGTAAACAGAAAGCTCTTAAAATCATAGACGCTCTCTGTTTAAATCTTTATTTTGTTCTTACATATTTTGGGGTTGTAAGTTTTATGTGTTTTGCAGCCCCATTATATATTCAAGCAACGCCATTTGAAATCAAAGATCTTCATGCAAATCGTATCGGCAGCTACCAGGAAAGTTACGCCTTATTGATAGGTGTTTATGATTACACGGGATACTGGCCGGATTTGGAAAATGTTCCAGGCGATATTCAGCGAATTGAAGCCACCTTAATGCAGGAACATTTTCACTTAAACCGCTTAATCAATCCAACGGGTGATGTTTTAAAAAAACAAATCCAGTCTTTTTTTCAAAAACAAGGCCAAAATCCAAATGACCGAATATTGCTTTTCTTTTCAGGTCATGGATATACCAATCAAAAGAATAAAAAGGCCTACCTTATTCCAACAGATGCCCCTAATCCCATCGCCAAAACGTCTCAGTTGATGGAAACAGCACTTTGCGTATCAGACATTATCAAATGGGCAGAAAAATTACCTTCACGTCATGTCTTACTTTTGTTTGACAGTTGTTTTTCAAATAGTGTCTTCAATCGCCGGGCCAAAACAACCTTGCCCAATGATATTTCATCGGTAACGCTGATGCCTGTTCAACAATTTATTGTTGCTGGTATCGATGGTAACAAACTGCCGAAGGAAAGTCTTTTTGTTGATGCTTTTGTTAAAGCTATTGGCGGACAGGCAGATTTAAACGATGATCAATACGTAACAGCCACCGAATTATCGATATTTTCCAATGAAATGATTATCAATTCAGGATATGATCAAACACCCAGATATGGAAAACTTAGTGGTATGGGGGATTTTGTTTTCCAGGTGTCCAGCAACGGCCAACTGCGACAAGAAAAAATTAGTGATAAGTTTGAAGCCTATTTGTCAGTTTCTGCCAACAATTCCGCTGAAGTCTACTTAAATGGTTGGAATATTGGAAAAACACCCCTGGAAAAGTTCCCTGTCACACCGGATAAGTATCGGCTATGGGTTAAGCAAAAGGACTTTTTGCCATATTCAATCTGGCTGGATGTTAAATATCATTATCACTACAGCCTGGATGCCATCATGAACCGCGTCAAAATTCCCAAAAGCATGATATTTATCCATACACAACCTGATACTGCCAGTGTTGAAATCAAAAATATGGCCAAAAACTTTTATCAAGGTATTCCGTTGGAGTCGGGTAGTTATGATATCGAAGTCAAAGCCAGAGGATATGAACCCCATTATCAACGGGTTGATGTCAATGGTAATGAAGATGTCTATTTGGATGTTCGATTGGATAAAATGCCGGAAATTTCACAGGAGCTCGAAAACAGCATTGGAATGAAATTCATCCTCATTTATCCTGATAATTACATGATGGGAAGCCCGGATGCTGAGAAAGAAAGAGATGCTGATGAAACGCTTCACAGGGTGACAATTACGAGACCTTATTACTTAGGGCAAACGGAAGTGACACAAGGACAATGGAAAAAAGTGATGGGCGATAATCCATCTTTTTTTTGGAATTGCGGTAGTGATTGCCCTGTTGAAAATGTTTCTTATGAAACGAGTCTTTTGTTTATTGATAAATTAAACAAACTTGAAAGCACCGACACGTATCGGTTACCCACAGAGGCTGAATGGGAATTCTCCTGCCGTGCGGGAACGCAAACACAATTGTATTCAGGCATTATGTCAGTCAATGCCAAAGGAAATTCTCCTGAACTTGATGAAGTGGGCTGGTATATCAACAATAACTGTATTGAATATGCAACCCGATGGCCCAACAATGATTATGAATGTATCTCTCGTGGAACGCATCCAGTAGCGTTAAAGAAACCCAATGCATGGAATTTGTTTGATATGCATGGAAATGTTTATGAGTGGTGCATGGATATTTATCATAAAGATGCTTACCAAAAACATGCTGAAAAAGATCCCATTTATATGGAGGAAGGTCCGGGATATGTTGTTCGTGGCGGAAGCTGGACGCATTATCCCAGGCTGGCTCGCTCTGCAAACCGGGATTATTTTCTTGAAAACAAGGCGTCAAATTATATTGGTTTGCGTCTTGTAAAAGAACCATAAAAAAAAGAAATAAGAGATTGATAATGGCAAAATTTACATACAAAGCGCATGACATACAACAAGAATGGTGCAAAGGATGTGGTATTTGTGTTCATTTTTGTCCCAAAAAAGTACTGGAATTGAATGAAAAAAATAAAGTCTTTGTTGCACATCCTGATAAATGTATTGCCTGTCGAATGTGTGAATTCAGATGTCCAGATTTAGCCATTGAAGTCATTGTAGAAAAAAATAATGATCCCTAAAATTTGCAGGAGATCTGTTCAAACTGGCGGCAACGCCTTGCCGCCAGTTTGAACACGTTATTTGCAATTTTTATGTGATAAATGGACAGTGTTCATTCATCAGTTTGTCAATTGAGCCTTGACCACTTTTCATTGCTCCAAGAGAGGAATCATGACGCAAAACATTAAATTTATTCAGGGTAATGAGGTCTGTGTTGAAGCTGCCTTATATGCAGGACTGACTTTTTATGCCGGCTATCCTATCACACCGTCAACGGAAATCGCTGAACATCTGGCAATAAGACTTCCCCTGATCAGCGGAACATTCATTCAAATGGAAGATGAAATCGCATCCATCTGCGCAATTATCGGGGCATCGCTCACCGGCAATAAAGTCATGACTGCCACCAGTGGGCCTGGATTTTCCTTGATGCAGGAAGGGTTGGGATATGCCATCATGGCAGAAATCCCCTGTGTCATTGTCAATGTGCAGCGCGGAGGGCCATCAACGGGACTCCCTACAAATGTATCTCAAAGCGATGTTTTTCAAGCACAGTGGGGGACACATGGTGATCATGCAATCATTGCCATGACAGCATCCAGTCATCAGGATCTTTTTGAAATTACTGTAGATGCTTTTAATATGGCAGAAACATATCGAACGCCGGTCATTCTTTTATTGGATGAAGTCATTGGTCATATGCGTGAACGTGTGTTTATTCCAGAACCTGGTGAACTTCCCCTTGTGGAACGGCTGAAAACGGCTTTTAAAGAAGGCGTGGATTATCACCCCTACCTGCCTCGTGAGGATGGACGTCTACCCATGTCCGATTTTGGTGGGATTCATCGATTCAATGTGACAGGTCTTGTGCATGACATGTGGGGCTTTCCCTCAAACAATCCGACAATCGCAAAGGGATTGATGCATCACCTTATAGACAAAATTAATAACAATGTTCATGAAATCGCACGATACAAAGAATATCATATGGACGATGCCAGTATTATTCTCGTTTCATACGGCTGTTCAGCACGCTCTGCCAGGCATGTTGTGGAAAATCGTAGAAAACGCGGTGAAAAACTCGGATTGATCGAACTTCAAACCCTGTGGCCATTTCCAATGCATGTTATTCGCAACCGATGCGCAAATGCACGGTATATTCTTGTTGTGGAACAAAACATGGGACAACTGGTTCATCTTGTAAAAATGAATGTAGCACGCCCGGATAAAGTCTTTTTATGTAATCGTATTGATGGTGTGTTCATTTCACCCACAGATATCCGAAATGTTTTGCGTGTTATACAGGGAAGAGGGGTTTAACATATGTCTGTAAAAAAATTTATCCGTGAGCGTTTTTTTCCCCACATCTGGTGTCAGGGATGTGGTCATGGCATTGTACTGAATGCAATGCTGAGAGCCCTTTCAGCGTTGGGAATCAGTAAAAATGAAATTGTGGTGGTTTCTGGCATTGGTTGTTCTGCCAGAATTTCGGGTTATGTTGATTTTCACACCCTTCATACGCTTCATGGTCGTGCGCTTGCCTTTGCGACAGGTGTAAAAATGAGCTTGCCTGGATTGAATGTCATTGTTCCTATGGGTGATGGTGACGCGCTGGCAATTGGTGGTAATCACTTCATTCATGCGGCCCGAAGAAACATCGATATGACTGCAATTGTAATGAATAACCGAATTTATGGCATGACTGGCGGTCAATTTTCTCCATTGACGGGTTATGGAATGAAAGCAACAACAGCCCCTTACAAAAATATTGACCATGATTTTGACATTGCTGAGCTTTCCAGGGCCGCCGGTGCATCCTATGTCGCCAGGACGACAACGTATCATGTTCAACAGCTCACTGAAATGATAAAAGAGGCGATACTTCATGATGGCTTTTCTGTTGTTGAAGTCCTTTCTCAATGCCCAACAAATTTTGGTCGTCGAAATAAAATGGGGGGGGCTGTCGAAATGATGGAATCTTATAAATCTCTCACAACGCCAATAGGATCAAAAGCCAAGCAGGAAAATCCTGCCCTTATTGAGCGTGGGGTCTTTGTTCAAAGAGAATTACCTGAATATTGCAGTGAATATAATGCAATCATAGAAAAATTAAAAAAAGGAACTGAAAAATGAGCAGAATGCGATTTGTATTTTCAGGTTCCGGAGGGCAGGGGGTCATAACAGCCGCTATTATCCTTTCTGAAGCGGCGGTATTGTATGAGAACCTGATAGCTGTTCAGGCTCAAGCATATGGTCCTGAAGCTCGCGGAGGAGCGACTCGTTCGGATGTTATTATTGATGACCAGGAAATTCTTTTTCCAAAAGTGACACAACCCAATTTCCTTGTCTGTCTAACTCAGGAAGCCTATCATAAATTCTCACCCATTGTTCGACCCGGCGGTACGATTCTATCGGACACTCGCTTTGTCACGATTCATAAAAAATCGGATGCCAGGCAGATCCAACTTCCCTTGTATGAAACAATTATGAATGAGATAAAAAAACCGATTGTACTCAATATTTGCATGCTTGGAGCAGTTGTCGCGCTTACTCAGATTGTTCAACAAGACTCGATTCTCAACGTTCTTGAACGACGTATTCCCCATGAATTCATTGAGATGAATAAAAAAGCCCTTGACCTTGGAATAGCAATGGGTGAATCTCAACGCATGTGAAAAATTCTTTTTTTGGTCAGTCATCTTTTCCTGATTATGTAGTGTTCCTTTTCTGACATCCTTCATTTGTTGATTTACAATTATTTCCTGTAGGGGCGAAAAATTTTTGTCCGAAAGACTGTACAATAGTAACCGTTGTGCAGAAGATTTTTCTCCCGCACAACATGTAAACATTTTTTGTTTTTTTATTGGGTCGTAAGGCCTGTTAAAATTTTTTACTTTTTTGAGGAACATATGAATTCCAATAAGTTTAAAGTGCTTATCATCGATGATGACCCATTGAATTTAGAAATTCTGGAAGAAATTCTATCAGAAAAATATACAGTTCATACAGAATCCTCTGGAGAGGATGCTATTCGAGTACTCCCTGAATTTAACCCAGACCTCTTGTTGCTGGATATCATGATGCCGGGGATCGACGGTTATGAAGTGTGTCGCAGAATACGTTCAATGAATCGTTATAGCATGTTGAAAATTATTCTGGTTTCAGGAAAAGCAATGCTTGATGAACGATTGGAAGGGTATGAAGCTGGCGCTGATGACTATATTACCAAGCCTTTTGTGGATGAAGAATTGGAAGCTAAAGTTCGAGTATTTTTGCGATTGAAACGATCTGAAGAAATTGATCAAATAAAAGGTGATCTTTTGCGTGTTTTTTCGCATGAAACGCGGACACCATTAAACGGTATTCTTCTTTCAACAGAGCTTCTTCGATCAGATGATTCCATGGGAGACGAGGCCAAAGCCTATATTCAGGTCATTGAAGACAGTGGCCGCCGCTTACTTGAATTTGTAAAAAAAACAACATTGCTGTGTGATATCAAAAATGGTCTGACCCTCGAAAAAAACATAAACTCTTTGGATGCATATCTACAAATGGCAATAAAAGCGGTTCGTAAAGATGCTAAAGCCAGAAATATTAAAATTCAATCCAACAGTGTGGACGTTCAAATGACTGCTGACTGGCGAATGCTTGTTAAAGTATTCATATTCGTGATTGAAAATGCTGTTAAATTTTCACCACCAGATGGTCAGGTCGTCATTAAGACAACAGTTTTGGATACATCATGCGAAATTCGTATTACCGACCAGGGTAAAGGTATTGAACCTGAATGGATGGATAAAATTTTTAATGAATTTGCGGTGCGTGATGTTATGCATCACCAAAAAGGCCTGGGGCTAAGTCTGGCCATTTCTAAATATCTGGTTGAAATGCATAACGGCACTATTCATGCTGAAAGTGAAAAGTCATCAAAAACAAGTTTTATCATTCGGCTGCCAATTCAGTAATCATACGACAATATATATATAGAAAAACGATGTTTTTGGCTTTACCAATTGACAAGCTATTCTTGTTATACTAATAACAGCCGAAGACGATATAATTAAAAACACGCTAATGGTGTTATATAGTAAGTTTGGAGGCTTTGATGATTAAGAAAAATATTTTTAAAATCGCATTCATTGTGATGACCATTTTTATGGTTCCCACCGTAATACTGGCTGATTCTTCACTGGATCAGATCAGAACATTGCTTGAAAAAAGGCAACTCAAAGAAGCCTTAAAACAGGTTGATACTTTTTTAGGAGCCAATCAAAAACAACCTGAAGCGCTTTTTTTAAGAGGCCTTATCCTTTTTGAGTCTGGCAGAATCGACGAATCCATTGATGTTTTCAAACTATTGACACAGGAATATCCGTTAAAACCAGAACTGTATAATAACCTTGCGGTTTCGTATGCTGTAAAAGGGGATTATTATCATGCAAGAGATGCCCTAAAGAAAGCCATTGAAATTTATCCTGGATATACAAAAGCCCATGAAAACTTGGGCGATATTTACATGAATATTGCCCGTCAATCTTATGAAAAAGCATTGCAGTTGGATCCAGATAAAAAGTCAATACACAAAAAATTAAATCATATTAATAATTTGCCAATAATGCAAGGAAACCCCAACAAAACAACCTCAGCAAATGAGCAATCCCATCAGCGTGAGGTTCGCAAGCCCGCTCAAGTTCGAGCGACAATCCCAAAACCCACACCCATTCTTAATCCGCCAGCATCGATTCCTCAAAAAATTCAAGCAGAAAATATTGCCCGTGCTGAAGCCCAAAAAATGGTTCAAAATGTTATGCAGGAAGAAGTCCAAAAATTGGGTCATCAGGATACTCACAAAGAAAAACCATCCATGGCATCCCATATGGACAATGTACAAACAGAAAAAAGCCCGTGTTCGACCTGGGATAGTCATCCCGAACTTAAAGTTATCGAAGAGAATGCCCTTACCACAGCATTGAAAACATGGGCATCAGTATGGTCTCGGAAAGATTTAAAAGCATATTTATCCATGTATGCACCCAGCTTCAAGCCACCGCACAATCTCAGCCGTAAATCCTGGGAGCGACAACGTAAACAGCGATTGAATAAAGACTATATCAATGTCACCATTGCCAATCCGCAGATTACCTTTGTAACCTGTGCATTATCCCGCGTAACCTTTGATCAGTTTTATTCATCCGGTAGTTATGAAGACCACTCCAAGAAGCTAATCTTATTCAAAAAAGTTGGCCCTGATTGGCGCATCATCAAAGAAAGTGCCGTTTCCCGATAATGATGTTAAATAACCATATCCCTGAGAATGTTCAGAAAATTCACTTGATTGCCGTTTGTGGTACCGGCATGGGAGCATTGGCATGCATGCTCAAAGATCTTGGACTGGATATCACAGGATCAGATCAAAATGTATATCCTCCCATGAGTACCTTTTTAACAGAAAAAGGTATTTCTATTTTAAAGGGATTTTCTTCAGATCATCTTTCGGAAAAACCTGATCTGATCATTGTTGGTAATACAGTATCCCGTGAAAATCCTGAAGTGATCGCTATGATGGATCACTCCATTCCCTGTTGTTCAATGCCTCAGGCAATTCAACATTTTTTTGGTCATAAAAAATTGCTCCTCATTTCTGGAACACATGGCAAAACAACAACCTCATCTTTGCTGGCCTGGCTCTTAACGCATGCTGATCAAGACCCATCCTTTTTTATTGGGGGGATTGTTCAAAATTTTTCCAGCAACTATCGTATTGGACAGGGCCCTTTTATGGTCATTGAAGGCGATGAGTATGACACTGCTTTTTTTGACAAAGGCCCTAAATTTCTTCATTATCAACCAACACATGTTATCTTGACCAGTGTTGAATTTGACCATGCAGATATTTACCGTGATCTGGATCATGTTAAACAGTCTTTTGCGAAATTAATCAATGGGCTCTCAAAAAAAAGCTTACTGATTGCTTATGAAAATAACGAAAATGTCCGGGAACTTATATGCAACTGTCAATGTCGATGTGAAACATATGGAGCAGCGTCATCACACTGGAAAATTCAGTCTGTTCAGGTTTTTCCCCCCTGGACTCAATTTGATGTTTTTTACAATAATCGATTGTTTTATCAATTTAAAACCCAACTGATGGGGACGCATAATTTATCAAATATTCTTTCTACCATTGCTGTTGCTCATGATTTAGGAATTGAAGCGTCTGATATTGCCTCGGGTCTTGAAAGTTTCAAAGGTATCAAACGACGACAGGAAATTAGAGGGATTGAAAATAATATTACTGTAATGGATGATTTTGCGCATCATCCAACAGCGGTTTACGAAACCCTTTGTGCTGTCAAACCGTTCTATTCTAAAGGACGAATGATTGCCGTGTTTGAGCCAAGAACCAACTCCAGCCGACGACGTGTATTTCAAAATGTTTATCCAAAAGCCTTTCAACCTGCTGATATTATTTGTGTGCGTCAGGCACCTCTTTTGGAAAAAATCCCTGAAAATGAACGTTTTTCCTCCAGAGAATTGGTTGATCAAATAAATGCCAATGGTCAGAATGCTCATTATTTTGAAACAACAGATCAAATAATCGATTTTGTTGCACACACCGCACACCCCCATGATCTTGTCATCATTATGTCAAACGGTGGATTTGATAATATTCATGAACGTCTTCTCCATCGATTGAAATCTTAAACAAAGATAAGAAAAAAGAGAGTACCAACATGCAATTCATTGATTTAAAAGCACAACAGTCAAGGATCAGATCAAACATTGAAACACGCTTGAATCAAGTTTTGGATCATGGGCAATATATTTTGGGCCCGGAAATCAAAGAATTAGAGAATAAATTGGCCGAATATGTGGGATGTAAGCATGCTATTGCCGTTTCCTCAGGAACCGATGCATTGCTCTTAGCCCTTATGTGCTATGATATTGGCCCAGGAGATGCCATTCTCACCACGCCTTTTACGTTTATTGCCACAGCGGAAGTCATTTGTCTTTTGGGAGCAACACCTGTCTTTGTCGATGTTGATCCGATAACATATAATATTGATCCTCACGCCATTGAAAAAACGCTGACAGATTGTAGGAATGATTCGGACTTTACAAAAAATATCCGAGGTATCATTGCGGTCGATCTTTTTGGTTTACCGGCTGATTACACTGCCATTCATCAAATTGCTCGTCAACAGGATCTGTTTGTTATTGAAGATGCTGCGCAATCGTTTGGTGCAACGTATCATGAAAAACAATCCTGCTCTCTGGCTGATATTGCCTGCACATCATTTTTTCCAGCCAAACCTCTGGGGGGATATGGTGATGGCGGCATGTGTTTTACCAATAATGACGATCATGCGGCAAAAACACGGTCACTTCTGGTGCATGGCCAGGGAAGTCATCGCTATGAACATATTCATATTGGTATTAATGGTCGACTGGACACCTTTCAGGCAGCTATTTTACTGGAAAAATTTGATATATTTCCAGAAGAATGCCTGTTGAGACAAGCCATTGCTGAAAAATATACACTTGGCTTAAGAAATCATCCATCGATAACAACACCAACTATTCCTGAACACTATCAAAGTGTTTGGGCACAATATTCAATTTTGCTGAATGATTCAAATCAACGTGAACACTTACAAAAATATTTAAATGAAAAAAATATCCCCACTGCTATTTATTATCCCATTCCACTTCATCAACAACCAGCATTTAAAGCGCTTCATTCAAAACCACTCCCTGTATCAGAGCGTTTGAGTCAGAGAATAATGAGTTTACCCATGCATCCTTACCTGAAAGAGTCCCAACAGGACATGATTATCAAAGCGGTTATTGAAGGTATTGCATAAAAACACAGCGTTCTCTCTTAATTAACAAAAATAAACCGTAGCACAAGCGGCGCAAATTAATCACCGGTTATATAAAACGTACACTTCTCGCTTAGAGGCGCAAAACCTTGCGTCTCTAAGTCGTTCTAAAACCGTTGGAAAATCTATGCCGTTTTATCGTAGAGACACGAAAGAGACGGTCTTATGAAACTATCCGATCATCATATCCTCAAAATATTGGAAGATAACCAGTATATTACAACATCTCAACGCCGAGATATTCTTAAACAATCCAATGAAATCAAAAAAACTCTTAAACAAGTTCACACAGTTAATATTGGTGGTGTGCCCAAAGAAATTGAACATCCGGTGACCATGATTGATATTGTTGTATCAATGGGATTTTCATCAGACACAACAGTCAGTGGTATTTTGGATGAAGAAGAAATTGTTAAACTGGTTGCTGATCAAATGGGGTTTGAATACAAACGCATTGATCCGCTAAAACTTGAATTGGAATTGGTCACCAAAACGATCCCACATGTGTTTGCATTAAAACATCTTGTTGTTCCCATCAATAAGCGTGAAGGACGACTGGAAGTTGTCATGCACAATCCAAGTGAGACCGAAGTGATTGAGGATATCAAACGTGTGGTTGGCATGGATATTCGGCCATACATGGGAACACGGCAGGATATTCTGAAAACGGTTCGAGAATTCTTTGGTTTTAAAATATCGATCACTGCCGCAGAAAATCAATTTTCACGACCTGCATTTGATCTTGGTAATCTTGAGCAATACACAAATTTGGCATCTCTCAATGAACTTCATACCAATGAAGCCCATATCAAAAATGCCGTTGATTATTTGTTTCGTTATGCACTTGACCAACGTGCCAGTGATATTCATATTGAGCCACGTCGTAAAAAAATGCTGATTCGCATGCGTATCGATGGTATACTTCACACCATTTATACCCTCCCCAGGGCACTTCATGCAGCCATGACTTCCAGAATAAAAACCCTTTCAAGACTGGACATTGCAGAAAAACGTCGTCCACAGGATGGTCGTATTAAACTGTCTCATGAAAAAATTGATGTAGAAATTCGGGTGTCAACCATTCCTGTTGCATTTGGAGAAAAAACTGTTCTCAGACTTCTTGATCCGGCTGTCATCTTTCAAGATATAAAAAAATTGGGTTTTTTGAAAACAGATTTGAAACGATATCAGGAATTGATCCAAAAACCACATGGTATTATTCTTGTCACTGGCCCTACCGGAAGTGGAAAATCCACCACACTGTATTCAACGTTGGGTAGAATAGATACTTCTGAAAAAAATATCACCACCATCGAAGATCCCATTGAAATGGTCCATGAAAATTTCAATCAAATTGCTGTTCAGCCTGTTCTTGGTATTACCTTTGCGAGTATCATCAGAAATATTCTTCGCCAGGATCCGGATATCATTATGGTTGGTGAAATGAGAGATACTGAAACAGCAGAAAATGGTATACAAGCGGCATTGACCGGCCATCTTGTCCTCAGTACCCTTCACACCAATGATGCGCCATCAAGTATCGCTCGTTTGATCAACCTGGGAATTAAATCTTATCTTATTGCTGAATCTGTCTTGGGCATTGTTGCCCAGCGGTTAGTGAGAAAAATTTGTCCATACTGTATTCAGGATGATATCGTAGAAAAATCTTTTCTGGAGAGCATGGGGGTTCGTGTTGAAAAATGCCATCCATCTACTGATGGTAATTTTGTTCTAAAAAAGGGCAAGGGGTGTGCCAAATGCCGTGGAACGGGTTTCCTAGGCCGGATTGGCATTTTTGAAGTCATGCCGTTTGACCGTGAAATTGGGTCATTTATTGCATCATCAAAAGATGCAAATACCCTTTCCCTTCGTAACCTGGCAATTAAAAAAGGAATGAGAACATTGCGTCAGGATGCTGTCCACAAGATGATTAAAGGCATAACAACATATCAGGAAGTTGCAAGAATTACGGATATATGAATATTGAACGATAATATTTTGACAATTGGAAATGCATGTTATAATTATTAGAACACTTTTGAAAGAAAAAAGGACGTTGACAGATGTTACAAATGACAGACATTTCTACGGGTTTTCAACAAACATTTTCGCCGGAACAATGTATCCCTTTAATTAGAGCCTTTGATAATGTTCATAGTGTTATTCATGAACAGGTAAAAAATATTGCTGTGATTCAAGAAGATTTTATTCTTTACAAGAAAGGTGATCTTGATCGAAAAGCAGAGATTAAAAAGGATTTATTGATAGAACTCGCAACAAAGGCTGATATTAAAGAATTGAATGGCAAGATTGATAGCCTCGATCAAAAAATGAATGGCAAGATTGATACCCTTGAACAAAAAATGAATGGCAAGATTGATACCCTTGAACAAAAGTTGAATGGAAAAATTGATGCGCTGAATGAAAAATTTACTGGAGAATTTAAAAACATTCGGTTGTGGATGAAGTTGTTGGTTGGTATAGCTGTATTAGGCATTGCCTGTTTCAGTCCCACTGCTCAAATTCTAATGAAAGCACTGGCATTTTAATTTGAGTGTTTCTCATGCCTATTCAGCAAGGCGTACTCCCTCCGAACAGACGTTCGATAATGATTCCAATGAATGACGAACTGATTAAGTTCAGGCATTTTTGCACAACTTCATGGAAGGATTCACTTGATCTTGTTGAGAAGGCTTGTAAAAAACAAGTTGAAAGAAATCCAAAAAAACGATAGATTGTTTTTATCATTAATTCAAAAAATTGCAAGTGCATGTGTTCAGGGTTGCTGTATGACCGTAATATTGAACATGTTACTTGCAATTTTGGATGACTATTCATCATAAATCATAAGGAGAAATCATGTATCAATTCACGTGCCGATGGAGTGGTTCCGTATGTAAAAAGTATCTGTCAACAGTTCTGGCAGGCCTGCTAATAGGACTTTTTTTTATGCAAGCTTATGATTGCCAGGCAAAAGAAAAGGTGAGAACTGACAACTTTGTGTCAGGTGAACAAGACGCCGTTCATTCGAGTCATGAAAATCAGACATCTCAAAAGGAGGATGCCCTTCCAATTTTACAAACAGATACAGCCCCAATTTTACCTGCAGAAGTATTAACTAAACCCAAAAAGATAATACCTGACAATGATAATTCTGAAATACAACCTGACCCAAAGACGGTATCACCATGCCCAAAAAATAAGAAAGACCTTCAAAAAAAATCTGTGAGTCCAAAAATTCCTGAAAAAAAAGTTGTTCAACCCAAAATCAGAGGACGAGCTTTTGTTGAAGGTATCACGATGCCATTAAGTTATGAATTGAACGAACGTTTCTGGGGATGGCGGCCCAATGATATCATCAACGTTACTGATAATATTAATAATTTACAATTGGGAATTCTGGAAACCTCCCGCCGTGCGGTGGTTGTTCTGGTTAATCGCATTTCCCGCACAGGAAGCAATGATACCATTGATGAAAACATCGAAAATGCCATGAATTGGCTGATGATCAAAGCCCGTCAATACTGGTTTCCAGCACCGGAATCAAAATACAATCAGGCCATTGATGAATTGAATCAATATATCGAACGTCTTGAAAGAGGTCGGGCATCTTTTTATATCAGAACCGACAATCTTATCCCATTGCTTGAACAGTTTGAAGACTTACTGGGTGGTTGCGATAAAAGTTTAACCATTAAAGAAGATGCGGATGGCCCCATTGGTTCATCCAAAGCAGACAACTATTTTTATTATGCTCAGGGTGTTGCCTTAGCTATGGGAAGTATCTACAGAGGCGTTCGAAAAGATTTTCTGATAACATTGGATTCTGTTCAAGGAACAGAAATATTGGATGAGGCCATTGCGGCATGTGATGATGCAAGAGATATTTCACCTTTGATTGTGACCGAAGGCAGCTTGAGCAGCATTTTTGCCAATCATCGGGCCAATATTGATCAGCCCATCAATCGTATTCGTTTTTATACGAATGTTTTGATTCGTACTCTTAAAGGCTACTAATCACAAGCAATTCTGAAAAAGCTTGATTTCTTTTCTACAATCATATATACAAAAAAATCCTCTCGTCAATGGCCAAATTAACAGAGAGGATTTTTTTCTTGAATTAGCAAAATTTGGGAGAAGCTGTAGTTTAGAGAGCTTCTCTCAAATTTTTGCCAGCTTTAAACTTCACAACGTTCGTTGCTTTAATTTTGATTTCTTCACCAGTTCGTGGATTTCTGCCTTTTCGTGCTTTACGGCGCACCTTTGAAAAAGTTCCAAAACCCACCAATGTCAATTTACCATCTTTTTTCTTTAAAGCTCTGGTAACACCCTCTTGAAAAGCGTTCAACGCTTTCCCTGCATCGGTTTTTGAAATTTCTGCTATTTCAGCAATTGAATCGACTAATTCTGCTTTTGTCATAATATCCTCCTTTTTGGATAATAATTAATGTTAAGAAAACAGGCCTTCTTGAACCTGCATTTAAATTAAAGCCTTGAGCTGTGGCATTCCTACAAAACCTTGATTGGCATGTCAATAAATTTCAATGTTTTGTTCAAATTTTTTTTTACGAACCTTATGTATACTATTTTTCAGAATTGACAAAATTGTAAAATCAGCAATATCAAAGCTTCGATTTTGACAATCATTGATGATCCTTTGCACACATTAGACCGCCGCTAACACCTTTATATTATTGATAGAAATTGACATCTATTTTTTTCAAAACTTTTCTGTCTGCTCAAATAGGCGTATACGTAGACTTTACATCAATATTTAGAACACTAAAGAAAAGGTCTATTTATTGATGTACAAATGAATCCTCGCTGGCCCTTAAAAATCGTTAGAAAAGCATTTGAAACTTTGATGTACGTTTTTTTTAACAAATTGAAAAAATATCAGTTGGCTGTTGACAATTTACGATTGATTCGTGATAATTCACAGAAGATTCAAAATCGTATTGAACCAATACCTTCCTATAATAATCATATTTCAAGGAGATATTCATGGACGTTAGAAAAGCGATATTTGCCGGAAGCTGGTATCCAGGCACAGAACAAGAATGCAAAAAAGAAATTGAAGGATTTATCAAGCATAATGTTTCCGTGTCATCAAAAACTATCAAGCGGGTGGGGGGCATTGTTCCCCATGCTGGTTGGCGTTTTTCAGGGCAAATAGCGTGTAATGTTTTATATTGTCTAAAAGGTTTACAAGACCCTGACGTTATTGTCGTGTTTGGAATGCATTTGCCACCCGATGGTCCCAATATCATTATGCCACAAGGGGCATGGGAGACGCCATTGGGATTGATAAGAGTACATGAAGAACTGGCACAGATGTTGGTTAAGCGGTATATTTTCCATTCGGAAACCACAACTGAGTTTTATCAGGATAATACGATAGAACTGCAATTGCCGTTGATCAAATATTTTTTTCCAGATGCCAAAATTGTTGCGATGGGTGTTCCGCCAGGCCCAACAAGCATTGATATCGGAAAAATGGTGGTTAAATATGCCAAACAGCTGGGCGTAACAATCAAAGTTCTGGGATCGACTGATCTTACCCACTATGGCCCACATTATGGAATGACATCAAAAGGGCGCGGACGTGATGCTGTCAATTGGGTTCGTTATGAGAATGATCGAAGAATTGTTGAATTGATGATGGACTTAGAGCCTGAAAAAGTCATTCAGGAAGCGATGATCAATAAAAATGCCTGTTGTTCAGGAGCTGTTGCAGCCGCAATTGCAGCAGCCAGACAATTGGGTGCTACTGAGTCAGAATCTCTCGTATACGCAACCAGCTATGATAAAAGTCCCTCAGATAGTTTTGTGGGGTATGCAGGGATTATATATTAATGATATAGAAAACAAGATCACATCTTCAGTTACCATTAAAGGATTGGCGTTGAAATGCAGCCTGGATGATTTGTGTCCTATGGGATTGTAAAATCGGATGAACACGTACCGTGAGGTTGTCATTCAGGCTTGATAAAGGGCTTGACCGATACAAAAAAATGGTTATAGTTTTTCACAATGAAGATACATTCATTCAATGAATAACGTAATATCATAACATTATATATAGATAACAAAAAAATCAGGACATCCTAAGGAATGCTAAAAAAATAACTTCCCCATTTATTGTTATTGTTCGTTTTGAGTAAATTGTACTGTAGAGACAAGGCATGCCTTGTCTCTAAGATCTAAAACCTATAACGAACAATACATGAAAAGGGGGAACTTATTTTTCGAGTATTCCTAAGCAATGAGGGGAAATATCAATGGATATTCAAAAACAAACAGAACGTGTTGAAAAAGAAAGCATGATCATCAAACGCGTGATGATGGAAATGGAAAAGGTAATTGTTGGTCAAAAAAGTCAGATGGAAAAATTATTGATCGGATTGTTATGTGAGGGCCATATATTAATGGAGGGTTTACCTGGATTGGCCAAGACAACAGCCGTAAAAACATTGGCTGCAACATTGAGTACCAGCTTTCAACGCATTCAGTTTACACCCGACCTGCTACCAGCAGATATTCTTGGAACCCAAATTTTCAGGCCGGATACACGAGCGTTTGAAATAAGAAAAGGGCCTATTTTTAATAATATTATTTTAGCAGATGAAATCAACCGTGCCCCGGCAAAGGTCCAAAGTGCATTACTTGAAGCCATGCAAGAGCAACAAATTACCATTGGAGAAGAAACGTTTTCCCTGGAATCTCCATTTATGGTGCTTGCTACACAAAATCCCATTGAACAAGAAGGTACTTATCCATTGCCTGAAGCCCAAACCGACCGTTTTATGCTAAAACTTAAAGTGGGATACCCTTCTGAATCTGAAGAAAAAGAAATTATGCTGCGAGTGTATCAGGGAATCAATGAAAGTGTCTGCTCAAAGATTGATATTGAAGATATTAATCGTGCCAAAGCGGTTGTCAACGATATTCATATGGAAGAAAAAATTCTGGATTATATCATTACCATTATTCAGGCAACCCGTAAACCAGATGACTATAAACTGGATCTATCGCATTTAATCAGTTTCGGGGCATCTCCAAGGGCATCCATATGGCTTGGAAAAGCGGCAAAAGCCCATGCTTTTTTAAACAGCCGTGGATATGTTACCCCTCAAGATGTCAAATACCTGGCCCCTGATGTTTTACGCCACAGAATTATTCTCAGCTACGAAGCGGAAGCTGAAGGTATTACAACAGATGATGTTATTGCCAATGTGCTTGAGCGAATAGAGGTTCCTTGATCTTGTTGACACTTATTTTAAACAACTTACAACTTAAACGAAGAATTTTTAAAGCAGGCACATCATGACTTAGATTGGAGTCCCAAAGCTTTAGCTTTGGGAGACAAAGAGAGTGATGCCCAAATCTAAATATAATCATCTATGCTATTTCTCTCCAAACGAGAGGTGTTGTGTTTTTTGGCGATTTCCCGTCGCTTAAAATCAAGGGTAAATGATCTTATTAATAAAATACAAATGTAACTTCCAATTCAATTCAATGAGGCCATTATGAAAATAGAACAAGTGCAGGGAACAAGAGGAACGGATACGGCTTTTTTCAATCTTATGAATGTTAGCGGCGAAGCAATACTGAAACTGATGGGAATTAAAAATCCAACAAAATATGAAGCGAAAGCTATTGTTTTGAAAGATAAACAGCTTTTTCCAGACATTCAAGCCTGGCCTATTATGAAATCAGATCAAGGGCTTATATTTCTTGAATTTCAAGGATATAAAGACCCTGTGATTCTTTTTAGAATAACAGCAAAGGTAACAATGACATGTGCTCATGAATTGTACTCTGGTCCAATTAATGCTGGCGTTATTTATACTGAAAAAAAATTTATGCAGGCAGCACACGATATGAAATTATCCAGTACGGATAATAAAAATTGGATTAAAGGAAAATTTACACAAATTGTTCTGGAAGACTACACTGAGCAAGAATTAATAACAATTGATCCTAAATTAATCATTCTTGCTCCTTTTACTGCTTCAAAAAGATTGAAAAAACAAAATCGAATAGCTTTAGGCTATAAATGGGGAGCTGCTGTACGTAAAATATATCCAATAGAAAAGCAAACAGCGGCTCTTGATGTACTTGCATTGTTTATGCTTAATAAATTTAAAAACTTAACAATAGAGGAGGTTCAAATTATGCTTAACTTTGATATATCAAAAACAGTTGCCGGCAGGCAACTAATAAAAATTGGTGAGATAAAAGGTGAAAAACGCGGTGAAAAACGCGGTGAAAAACGCGGTGAAAAACGCGGTGAAAAACGCGGTGAAAAACGCGGTGAAAAACGCGGTGAAAAACGCGGTGAAAAAAGAGGTGTAATCAAAACAGCCCAAAATATGATTAACAAAGGCTTTGAACCTAAAATAATTAAAGAAGTTACAGGGTTAAAAGATAGTGAATTGAAAAAATTATGATAAAAAAAAACAGAGCCAGTGGTGGTATTATCACTTGAAGACTATCATGTGTTTGAGTGATT